>DATFXE010000153.1:0-19814 GCA_035258585.1 Roseiflexaceae bacterium
GGCGTGTTGTGGTTTCGGGCCGGGCAGCGCGAGCGCCAGGCGCGCGCGGGCGAGCTGGCGGCGCAGTCAAAGGCTGTGTTGCAGGAGCAACCACCTGCGAGTCTGTTGTTGGCACGCGAAGCCATCAATGTAACCTTGCTCAAAGACGAGCCAGTGGTTGTGGCTGCTGAACAAGCTTTATACGATGCGCTGGCTCAACCGAGCAGCCGTATCCTGGCTAGTGATCTCGCTGTCGGCGCTCAGCTGCGTGTGAGCGCCGATGGCCGCAGAGCAGCTACGGTCGATCGTGATGGCAGCGTACGCATCTGGGATCTAATGGATACTGATCCACATGCTAGGCCGCTCGTGCTGCGCGGCAGCGGGCGTGCCATAGGTATCCCGCGCTTTAGTCCTGATGGCCGCCGCATCGCCGTGGCCAATAGTGATGCCACGGCATGGGTGTGGGATCTGGCCGATAGAGATCCTTCCAAGAAGCCACTGGTACTGGCTGGCGTAAAGAATGCATTCGCCCTACTTGCGTTTAGCAATGATGAACGCCTGGCTTACACAGATCTGGATTGGAATGTTCATCTACTACACCTGAGCGCGCCTGATCCCCTCGCCGATACCGTGGTGCTCACCGCGCGCAGCGACAAGACAGTTCGATTTATCGAGTATTTCGATGGTTCTAAGATTGCGTTCAGCCGCGATGGCCGCTGGCTTGGCTATAGCGATTACACGAGCGGGGGGACAATCAAGCTATGGGATACTACATCGGCCGACCCGGCTTCCACAATACGTATCCTACCTGCAAAGGATCGTGAGATCAGGTTCAGCCCCGGAGGCCATTGGCTCGCTATCAGAAGTGAAGGTCAAGTACAGCTCTGGAATATGGCAACGCTGGGCATGTCCCCAACCCTTACGTTGCCAAATCCCTCTGGTGACTTTGGCTTCAGCCCAGATGATCGCTGGTTTGTCACGGCTGGTGTGGATCGTGGCGAGGTCGCAGGCGAAAACGCGGCTTCGGCGGAGCTTTGGGATCTGCAGTCGCCGCAGAGCCATGCAACACTTAGCCTGCCAAACGGACGTTACCCAATCGCCTTTAGCCCCGATAGCCGCTGGCTTGCGATCAGCAGCCCTGGGGATCGCGACACACTGTTAGTTGAGCTTATCAGTGTTACTTCTACAACCGTACCACGCGTATTAGGTGGAGCGGGGCAGCCGCAGACCTTTTCGCCGGATAGCACACAGCTGTTGACCAGTGTCGACAAGGTTGCCATGATTTGGGATCTTGCGGCCGAAGGGTCTGCGGCTGCCCCGCTCGCTCTGCGAGGCCATACTGGCCCGGTGCGCATTTCGGGGTTTAGCGCCGATGGTCGCTCGGTGGTGACAGCTGACACTGATTATACTGTGCGCCAATGGGATCTGGCCGCACTCCGGCCAGTGCGCATTGAGCAGCCGTCGGACTACAGTTTGCTCAGCGAAGACGCAAGCAGGTTTATGTCGATGCAACCCAATGGCCAAAACAGCGTGCGCGTGTGGGATCAGGTCGATACAAGAACTCCGCGCTCTTTTAGGCTACCGTTCCGCCAGTATATATCTTCGCAAGATGTCTCACTAAGCCCCAATGGTCACATGCTGGCGATCGATGAGCGACCTGAGCGTGTTCAGGTATGGAATTTGGCGGCGACACCTGCGGTGACTATGACGGTGCCTCTGGCCAAAACCGAACTGATCAGTCGCCCTGTAAGTATGGTGTTCAGCCCAGATGGCAGTTGGCTAGCGCTCGGCACAGAAAACGCGGTTGTGATCTGGGATCTGGCCGCTACGCCAATAACACAGGTATATGAACTCACTCGGCTGGATAAGCAGCTTGTACCGCTGGCGATCAGCTCCGATAAGCGCCTGCTGGTCGCGAGCTATGGTCGTTCGGCGGCGCTCTGGGATCTGACCAAGCCGGCTAGCGCCAAGCCGGTCATCTTTGGCACCGCAGAGGCGCGAGCTGTGTTCAGCTCGGAGGGGCGCCGACTGTTGCTTGGCGGCCTTGGAAGCAGCGTTAGTCTCTGGGATCTCACTGATATATATCGCGGTGGCGACCAGGCCAGGCAGATGGCAAATCTCAATGGGCACGCACTGGACACAAACTCATCGAACCTAGGAATATTATATGCCAGCAAGGTAGGCCTAATGACCAGATTTGCCTTCGATCCTGATCCACGGCAGAGATACGTTGTTACCATTAGCATTGATCACATAGTTCGGCTGTGGAGCCTGGCTGATCTCGAGCACCCGATACCAATTGTTCTCCCGGTGAAAAGCAGTTACGCCGCGTTCAGCGCAAATGGCCAGGAGATCATCACGCTCTCGTCTGATGGCTCCATTCGCCGGTGGCCGCTGCTTTTGGACGATCTTCTCCAGCGAGCGTGTGCCATCGCCGGCCGCAACCTGACCTGGAGCGAGTGGCAGCAGTCCTTCAATCAGGAGCCGTACCGCCAGACGTGTACGAATCGACCGCCGCATCCAAGCTATCTGATTCACCTACTCGACGACGCTGCTATGCAGGCAAGCGCCGGCAAGATCGCCGCGGCGCTAGCGTCGTACGCTGCTATACAGAACCTTGACCCGCAGTATGTGATCGCTGCGTCGTATTGGAATAGCCTGTGTTGGCAGGGTGCGCTGTGGGGGCGCGTCAGAGATGTGCTTGACGCTTGCGGCCGGGCTGTAGCAATGGCTCCAGACGACGGCGCGATTCGCGATAGTCGTGGCCTGGCTCGCGCGCTGACTGGAGACTCAGCCGGAGCGATCGAGGATTTTAACGCCTACTTGACCTGGTTGGTAGGTATATACACGGAAGGACAAGAGAATAGTATCGCCCAGCGCAAACGGTGGATCGCCGAGCTTCAAGCCGGCCGCAACCCGTTCGATGCGGCCACGCTGAAGGCGCTGCGCGAGGCCGAGCAGTAGCCCGAGCTAGGACACCAGGGCTCGCCGCGCCTCGCGCGACACCACCTGGCCATCGCGCAGCTGGTACAGGTCCGTGGCGAACGCGGCCGCCGCCGGGTCGTGGGTGGCCATCAGCAGCGTCACGCCCTCGTGGTCGACGAGAGCGCGTAGCAGGCCCAGCACCTGCGCGCCGGTCTTGCTGTCGAGGTCGCCGGTCGGCTCGTCAGCCAGGATGATCTTCGGTCGGATCGCCAGCGCGCGGGCGATCGCCACGCGCTGCTGCTGGCCGCCGCTCATCTCGTAGGGGCGGTGGTCCATCCACTGCGTCAGCCCGACGGCCGCCAGACAGCGGCGGATTCGCGCGTCCCACTCCTTGCGCGGCGCCTCGCCGGAGAGCCGCAGCCCCAGCTCGACATTCTCGTAGGCTGAGGCGGTGGGCATGAGCGCGAAGCTCTGGAAGATGAAGCCGATCGTGCGCCGCAGCTCGGCCAGCTCCTGCCCGTCCAGCTCATCGAGCCGCCGCCCGGCCACGCTGACGCTGCCGGCGGTCGGCTGGTCCAGCCCGCCGACGATATTGAGCAGCGTGGTCTTGCCGCTGCCGCTTGGCCCCATCAGCACCACGAACGAGCCGAGCGCCACTCGCATATCCACGCCGCGCAAGGCCTTGACCTTGCGCTCGCTCAGGGTGAAGGTGCGCTCGACGGCGGCGATGTCGATGATGGTATCGTGATCGTTCATGCGGTTTTCTCGACGCTTATCAAAGGAGGCGTGCTCACTTTGCAGCGCGCTTGGTTCGTCCCAGACGCCAGCCGCGCTTGGGGTGCTCCACCCCATTCGCGCTCGGCGGCGGGTCGGCGCTGTAGAGGTTCTGGTAGGTCGGGTCGTCGCTCGCGGTATCGGCAGCTGGCGCCTCCGAGCGATCGTCTTCGGCCGGGCGGATCAGGATGCCGCCGTCCACCAGCTCTACCCGCGCGCGCCGCCCGATCCCCGCCAGTGTGCGCTGATCGCCCGGCAGCTGCAAGCGCCCGGCGCTGTCGAGCACTACCAGCTCCTGGGATGCCGGAGTGGGCGAGTGGGCGAGTGAGCGAGTGGGCGAGGCAGCATCAGCTGGCGCCTCATCGCCCTGTCGCCCCATCGCCCCGTCGCTCACTCGTATGGTCTCGGTACTGGTCTGCCCATCGCGGATCGCGATCACCCGGTCGGCCTGCTCGGCCACACGCGGATCGTGCGTGACGATCACGATCGTCAGGCCATAGCGCGCGCGCAGGTCGCGCAGCAGCGCCAGGATCATCTGGGCGGTCGGCCAGTCGACCTCGCCGGTCGGCTCGTCGGCTAGCAATATCTTAGGCGTATTCGCCAGCGCGCAGGCGATCGCGATGCGTTGCTGCTGCCCGCCGGAGAGCTGCGGCGGCTTCTGGCTGGCGTACTCGGTCATGTCCACCGCCTGCAGCAGCTCGTTGGTCCAGGCGCGCCGCTCGGATTGGCGGCGGCCGGCCAGTGTCATTAGCAGCGCCACGTTCTCGCGCGCCGAGAGATATGGCAGCAGGTTACGGGTGGTCTGCTGCCAGACGAAGCCGACCTGCTCGCGCCGGTAGGCGGTCAGCTCGTTCTGGCTGAGCTTAAGCAGGTTCTGGCCGTCGACCTCCAGCCGCCCGGCCGAAGGGCGGTCGAGCCCGCCCAACGCGCTGAGCAGCGTCGATTTGCCCGAGCCGGATGGCCCTATGAGCGCCAGGATCTCGCCGCGCGCCACCTCCAGGTCCAATCCCTGCAAGGCCACTACCTCCAGATCGGCGACCTGGAAGATCTTGACCAGCCCGGAGGCGGAGATGAAATGTTCGTTTTGTTCTGTCATTGCAGTAGGCAGTAGGCAGTAAGCAGTCAGCGATAGATCGATGCTTCTCAGCGAGGCTGCCGACTGCTGACTGGCGACTGCTAATTGGCATCGCCCAACTTCACGGCCTGGAACAGCTTCATTCGCCCAAGCGCGCCGGCCAGCGCGAGCAGGGTGATCAGCAGTGCCGCGCCGAAGACGGCATAGATGACCACTACCTGATCCCATGCCAGCTGCGGCGGCGAGGCCGGCGTGCCAGGATGTGGCCCGGCGCCAACTTGGAGGAGCGGCACCACCAGCTGGGCCGCCAGCAGGCCAATGCCGGTGCCGGCGGCGATCCCCGCCGCCACCAGCAACAGCTGCTCGGTGACCAGCTCGACCGCAACCTGCACGCCCGACATGCCCAGCGCGCGCAGCACGCCCAGCTCGATCGCCCGCCGCCGCGCGGTGATCAGCGCCGCCAGTAGAAAGCCCAGCAGCGTCAGTCCGCCGGCTGCCAGGAAGCCGACCGACAGCAGCCCGAACAGGCCCTGCCGCTGCGGCTGTGACTGCGCCTCAGCCATCAGGGTCGACGCGTCGCGCACATCCACCAGCGAGATGCCTAGGGCGCGCACGCCGGCCGCAATATCGTCCAGCTTAGCGGCCGGGTAGCGATCGATCCAGACGTCGTATGGATACTGGCCGCTCATCTCGTCGAAGATATAGTTCAGGTTTGTCACCACGATCGGGCCATCCTGTGGGTAGAATCCGGGCCAGAGGTCGATCGCGCCGACGATCTTGAACGTGACCTGGCGCTGGTCATCGTCGATCTTGACCAGCGCCGGCAGCGGGTCGCCGATCTTCGGGCCTTTGGCTAGCACATCGCGGGTCACCAGCACGCCGTCGGCGTTGCGCGCCAGCAGATTCATCAGCGCGCCGAGCGACTGCCCGCCGCCCCAGGCGCGGTCGAAGCGGCCGATCACCTTTGGAAAATCGACCCGGTCGATCCCGACCAGCTGCACGCGCGATGAGTTGCCCCCGAGCTGGATCGCCACGTCGCTATAGGTCCCGACGCGGGTGGCGGCGCTGATGCCCGGCACCTCCAGGTGGTCGCTCACCGGCACGAACAAATAGCGCGGCTCCTTCTGGATATCCTTCTTATCCGGCTGCTGCGGCTGGCCGTTCTGCTGCCCGCCCGGCCGCTCGGTGCTCTGGGCGGTTTCGAGCAGCTGTGTGCCTGCCCCCACCTGGTAGCCGATCGCGGTACTGAGCGCGCTGTCGAGCGTCGCGGCCATCGAGGCGCTGAAGGCGGCCAGGCTGAGCGTCAGAATCAGCAGCAGCAGCGGGCCGCGGTAGGCGCTCGGCTGGCGCGCCAGCGATCGTAGCGCGATGAGCGGCGCGGTCCAGTTTGGGCGCCTGGCCAGCCGCGCCAGCAGCTCGAACAGCATTGGGATCAGGCGAACGGCGAGTAGCCCTAGCGCGAAGCATAGCAGCACCGGCAGCAGCAGCAGCAGCGGGTTGCTGAACGGGTCGGCGCCCCTGGCAGCGCCAAGCTGGATACCGCCGGTCCGGCGGAGCTGGTAGATGCCATAGGCCGGCGGAATCAGCAGCAGGATGTCGAGATAGAAGCGCTGCCACAGCGGCGGCCGCAGCGCGCGCGCCGCCTGCTGCTGCTCATCCACCAGCGTGCGCCGCGCGGCGACGAGCGCCGGCAGCAGCGCGGCGAGGAGCGCCAGCGCCACCGCGATCACGCCAAATTGTAGGCTGCCCCAGGTCAGCGTCAGCGGCAGGTCCGGCGCATCGCCGGCGATCTGCAGGAACGAGCGGGAGCGTCCCATGAGCTGGGCGAACAGCAGGCCCAGCCACGGCCCGATCGCCAGCGCGATCGCGCCCATCAGCAGCCACTCGACCACATAGATGCCGAGAATCTGGGCGTCGCGTACGCCACGGGTTTTGAGCAGCGCGATCTCGCCACGCTGGCGGTTGACCAGCAGCGCGGCGACCAGTCCGGCGAAGTAGAGCACCAGCCCCAGAATCGGCGCGCTGAACACGAACAGCTGCAAGGTCAGCGCCTGGGCATCCTGGCGATAGCGCAGGAGCGAGTCGCGCGGGCTCTGCTCCAGCTTGAGGCCCGGCGCCAGGCCGGCGGCCTGCGCGCTGACGCCTTCGATCCGCGCGAGCAGCGGCGCGGCCTGGGCGGTGGTCAGATGCGCGCCGTCGAGCCGGGCGAACCACAGCGCCAGGCTGACCTCGTTCTTCAGTAGTCCGGCGATCGGCCCAGTGAAGGTCGCCTCCGGCACCAGCACCACATCCTTGAGCGCGCTGGGTGGGTAGAACCAGGCCGGGTCGTTGGCGTTGATCGGCGACCACAGCGCGGCGATGTGAATCGGGATCGAGGCCACCCGCCCGCCGACGTTGCCGACCAGCGTGAACTCGTCGCCGACATTGATCCCCAGCTCGTCGGCCAGGTCGCGCATGATCATCACCTCGAGAGGTGTGGCCCTGGTGTTGCCGCCGGCCTTGAGCGGCTCGGTGGATGGCTTGGGCGCGGCGCCGTCGACGATCGTGATCCGCTGGTCCATGCCGGTCACAAATCCGATCGAGACATTCTTCAGGAATGGATTTTGTGCCCCGGCTGAGGGCGGCAGCAGCAGGCGCAGCGGGTCGGTGCGCACGTGGCGAGCCAGCCCCTGGAGCGGCAGCTGGAGCCGCGCCGTGCCGGAGCCGCTGAGGAAGTCGTCGGCCGGCTTGACGCGCTCCCACTCCAGCGGCCCTTTGCTGGAGCCAAGGTAGCGGAACAGCAGTGCGAAGGCCGAGCGGTTGGTCTGGCGCTCCTGCCTGTCCAGCGTGCTTTGCAACAGGCGCAAGCTGGCCCCCTCGGCGTAGATCGGCACGCTGACCGAAAGCGCCACCGCGGCCAGCAGCGCTACAAGCGCACACATCGCCAGCCCGATGTTGGCGCGCAGCCGCTTGATCGCGGTGGTCAGGACGGAGAGTAGGGTTAGTGGGAAGTTCAGCATTACTGAAAATTGAAAATTGAAAATTGAGAATTGAGAAATTGCTGTTCTCAATTCTCAATTTTCAATTTTTCATTTATTGCCCGACGATCACGTCGCCTTCCTTCAGGCCTTCCACGATCTCGATCTTGTCCTCGGTCTCGATGCCGGTTTTGACGGTCACGCGGCGCTCGCGGTCGCCGTTCCGCACCACCACGAAGCGGCGGCCCTCGAAGGAGCGCACGGCGTCGGGCGGCAGCCAGAGCACGTTATCTTTATGCTCGAGCACGATCCGAATCTTGACGATCGTCACGCCGGCCTCGACCTCCTGACCCTTCAGATCGAGGATCTTGAAGCGCGTGGTGCGATCCTGTTCTTGCACCGCGCCGCTGCCGCCCGAGCCGTAGGGCGAGGGCAGCTGGCGGATGATCGCCGGCATCACCACATCGGGCCGCGAGAGCGTGTTGATCTCGACCGGTTGGCCTTCGGCCAGGCGCTTCATCTGCTCGGCGCTCAGCTCGGAGGCGACCTCCAGCTGTGAGGGGTCGGCGATCTCGACCACCGGATCGAAGGCCGTGACATTATCGCCCTCGCTGATCGAGATCGCCAGCAGCTGACCATTCTGCGGCGCGACGATCCGGCCATCCTCGACCTTCTTCTGGGCCTTGTCGAGCCGGCGCTGGGCGTCCTCCACCGCTTTCTGCTGGGTATTATAGCTGCCCGACTGGGCTTCTTCCAACGCTAGCTCGGCATCCTTGACCTTGCGCTGGGCCTCGATCACATCCTTGTTGCCCTTGCCGCTGATCATGCTGTCGAGCTTGCGCTGGGCCTCCACCACCTTCTGGGTGGCCTGATCGTTCTTGACGATCTCGTCCTCGTGGGCCTTGTCGGCCGCGCGGTTGGCCTGGTCGACGCCCCGCTCGGCCTCGCGCAGCGCGCGGTTGGCCTGGATCAGCGCGTCGGCGAAGGCCTGTTTCTGGTCTTTGGTCAGCTTGTTCGGTATCTTCTTGCCGGTCGTCGGGTCGATCGAGGAGGGGTTGGCCGGGTCGGTGCCATACTTCTGGGCCCAATCGTTGTTCCAGAAGGCCTTCTCGCGCGCCTTCTGGGCATCCTGCAGTGCCTCGGCCGCTTTGAGCACATTGTGCTCCGCCTCGGTCTTGGCCTCCGAGCCGCTGTCGCCGGCGTCCTTGCCCTCGCGCTGCGCGTCGGCCAGCTCCTGCTGCGCCTTGCGGATGGGGTCATCCTCGCCGCCGGGCAGCACGCGCGCGAGATCCTCCTTGGCATTATCCAGCGCGAGCTGGGCCTGCTCGATCTTCTTGGCCTGTTCCTTCTTGGCGTTTTCGAGATCGCGCTGTGCCTGCACCAGCCCGTCCTGGGCCTCGCGCAGATCGTCTAGCTGGTCCGCCTGCTGTAGCTCGGCCAGCAACTCGCCCTGCTTGACTGTGTCGCCGCGTGCGAAGGCGACTGTATTGACCCGGCCGTCGCGCTTGAACGACAGCCGCGTGAGATCAACCGGCGTCACGCGGCCGTTGACCGTCAGCACCTGGTCGATCGAGTCGCGCTTGACGGTGTAGGTCGGCCGCTCCAACGCCGGGTCGGGCGGCAGCGGCGTGGGCGTGGGCGGCTCGGGCTGCGCCGCAGAGGATGCGCCACAGGCGGCCAGGAGCGGGAACAGCAGTATCAGGATGATAGAACGTAGCGCTGGTGTCCGATTCATCGTGGTTCCTCTGGGTCACGGGCGTATGCAAGAGCCGCCGGCGATTGAAATCGCACCTGGTGAGCCTGGGCTTGATCGCCCGCCTACGCGGACGGCCGGACTCAATACGCTACCTTTATGAGCGTCCATTGTATCAGCTTCAGCCGGCGCGCGCCGCCGCGGCTTGTAGGCGGCATGGGTGCGAAACCATCGCAACGTGGTGATAGGGCCTCGGAAGTTTGAACGATCGCTTTTGCAAAGAGTTAGTTCCAGCTCAAGATGCACGGCCCATCTCCATGCTACCAGCATGGTGGCCGATATGTCCATGACGAATGGGTGATATGAAACGTTCCGCCGCTTTAAGGAAAGAGAAAGGAACGTGTTGGCTTGCTCTGGCCAGGCTGCATGACGGTTGTCAGCGGAATAGCTCTAAGACAAGGTTCTTGCGAACTTTACACTTTTGGCTGGGGGTTTGGGGCGGCGAAGCCGCCCCAAACCCCCACCATTGGGGAGGTGCGCAGGGGCCAAAGGCCCCTGCGCACCTCCCCAACTGTAAAGCTGATCGCTGCCAGGCGAAACCTTGTCTAAAAAGAGAAATGGATAAGCAACAAATCAGATGTGGATGTCGTCGCATTGGTAATCTGTCCGTGCCAACACCAATCGCACTGCTTCGCGAGTACGCTCGTGCGTGGCCCCAAATCGCCACCAGCCTCCTGCTGCTCTCTTGATGCTGAAGGACCAAGTGATGCAATCTGAAAAGGTTCACTTGACCAAAGAGAAAGAAACCATGCTCATTACCCTCTACGGCAGGGCGCTGCAGAGTCGTTCCAAGCATCCCATCCTTCGTGACACCTGGGCGGAAGATGCAGTCCAGCGTGTCGATTATGACTTCGACAAACTCAAGGTCGGTCAGCGCGCCGCCTTGCTCTTCGCGTGTCGGGCGACACAACTCGATCTCTGGACGACCAACTTCCTCGCCGATCACCCCGACGCCACTGTACTCCACCTGGGGTGCGGCCTGGACAGCCGGGTCTACCGGGTCGCCCCGCCTGCCAGCGTACGCTGGTTCGATCTGGACTACCCCGAGGTGATCGCGCTACGCCAGCGCCTGTATTCCGAACGGGCAGGCTACCACATGCTCGGTTCGTCGCTGGCGGATCTGAGCTGGCTGGACGCGGTGCCAGGGGATGGCCGAGCGCTGATCGTTGCCGAGGGTGTGACGATGTACCTGACCGAGGACATCATGCAAGCACTCCTCAAAGCGCTCACGGACCATTTCTCCAGCGGCCAACTGGCGTTTGATGCGCATACTCCACAACTCGTCCGGTGGTTAACGAAAACTGGTGCAAATGTCAGAGGAACCGGCGCGACGTTCGGCTGGGGGATCGACGACCCCCAGGACATCAAACGCTTGGAGCCGCGCCTCGAGCTGATCACAGAGCTCAGGGCGCATGATTTGGCGGCGTATGCCAAAATGCCGTGGACCATGCGTACGCTTGTTCGCGTGATGGACACCATTCCGGCGCTGCGGGTTATGCGGTGCTTGTTGTATCGGTTCGAGCGCAGCTAAGCCGAGGTTCTCGCAAGTGAACACCAGCACGTTAGCCCGCATTCATTGACCCTCGTACTACACTATACGTGCCGGGATGCCCTGCTCAGCGCGCAATTGACGGTACCTCAGCGGTGTTTCGGTTTGATTGTCCCAGCCGCATTTTGAGCGCGGAAGCAGCGCACAACAGGCGTGTCACTTGCCACAATGCGCCATCCCGTTCATATATCGGAACTATTTTGCACATTTGAAATCAGGGCGCGCAGATTATAATCTCCACGGCTATTTGCATCCATAGCAGCTATCTTGAAGGGAGTATTGGTATGCGTCGCCCGTTCCTCTCCGCGTTCATCGTGTTAGCACTGTTTGGTACCCTGCTGGTCGCCTGCGGTACAGGCGCGACAGCCACATCCACCACCGCCAGGCCATTGATCATCTCGGCCATCCCTGACCAAGCCCCCGAGAAACTGTCACAGATTTACACCAAACTCGCCACGTACCTTTCGACCGAACTTGGCATGCCGGTTGAGTACAAACCACTCCCCGATTACAAGACCAGCGTCACCGCGTTCAAAGCAGGCGAGATCGACTTGGTCTGGTACGGCGGGCTGACCAGCGTCCAGGCCCGTGTGCAGGTGCCTGGAGCGCAAGCGCTCGTGCAACGCGATATCGATGCGACCTTTCATAGCGTGTTCATCGCCAACAAAGCGCTGTCGATCGCCACGCTCGCCGATCTCAAGGGACATAGCTTCACATTCGGCGGCGAAACGTCGACCTCGGGACGGCTGATGCCACAGTTCTTTTTGCAGCAGGCTGGCGTCCGCATGACCGATTTCAAAGGTCCGGCCGGTTTCTCGGGCACGCACGATAAGACCATCCAGCTGGTCGCGGATGGCACGTACGATGCTGGCGTGCTCAACCAGCAAATCTGGGACAGCCGGCTCGCCGAGGGCAAGGTCGATCGCAGCAAGATCGATGTGTTTTACACCTCACCTGCCTTTTACGACTATAATTGGGTCATCCATCCCGACGCTGCGACCCGCTACGGCGCCGGCTTTACGGATCGGGTGCGGGCCGCATTCCTAAAGCTCGACGCCAGCGTGCCGGCTCAGAAAGAACTGCTCGACCTGTTCGGGGCCAAAAAGTTTATCGCCACCAAAAACGAGAACTATAATCAGATCGAGGTCGTGGCGCGGGATATCGGGAAGCTCTCACCGTAGATAACCAATGTAGCAGGTTTGGAAGGAAGCGCCCACTACCGTAACAGTATCCTATGGAGGCGTGTTCAATGACCCAATCGGCATTGCCACAAAGAACGGATCGATCTGGACGCACACCAGGGCAGATCTTCGCCGACCTGCCGATTAGCGTGAAGCTGGTGCTGTGCTTCCTGGTGCTGATTGGGCTTGCAGTCGGCGCGCTGATGTTTTTCAGCGATAGAATCTCTCGGCCCCAACTCACCGAGGATATCGGCGCCAACTTAAAGAGTGAGGCTCGGTCCCAGGCGCTGATCGTCGGCGACGTGCTGGCGAACCGCATCGAGACTCTGCGAGCGTTCAGCCATGGAATTGCGGCAGACGTAGTATCGTCCAATCGCGCGTACCCTGGCGACCCGGCGCTGATCCAAAGCCAGATTCGCGCATTGGATCAACAGTGGCGAGTGGTCACCGATACCGATCCGCTGATTCAAACCCGCCTGACCAATTCCCTTGCCGCTAAACTGCGCGCGTTCGGTCAGAGCTTCACCGACTTTGACGAACTCCTTGTCACCGATCGGTATGGCGCGCTCATCGGAGCAACTGACCGACCAGCGCAGTATGTCTATGCAAGCGAAACGTGGTGGCAAGCTACCTGGAGCGATGGGCAGGGCGCCGCCACCATCAGCCAGCCCAGCCAGCACAGCGACAGCTCGGTATATGGCGTGCGCATGGCTATACCGATCTATCATCCCGACTCCCACGAGGTGATCGGGGTCCTGTATTCGGTCTACCATCTCAATAGTATTGCCAATTTGTTAGCTGCCGTGAAGGTGGGGCAGACCGGCCGTGCCCGCCTATTTCTCCCCAACGATACCATCCTTGCGCTCGAGGGCGATAATCTGCTTCCGGCCGATCCGACGATGCTGCGGCAACTGCAAGCGGCATCGGCGAACTCTGTGGAGCTTGTCGATGCCGGCACGCCGGCTCTGGCCAGCTGGGCGCCGATCGCGACGTTCAAGGGCGAGTCGTCGGTTGCCAATCTTGGATGGGCATTGATCATAACGCAGGATCGCGCCGAAGCGCTCCAACCGGTCACGACGACGACGCTGGGGATCGTCGTCATTGGCCTAATCACCATGGTGCTGACCGGCTTGCTGGCGTTCGCCTTCGCGCGGCTGATTAGCCGGCCGATTACGTCGCTTACCCAGAGTGCGCAGCAGATCGCCCATGGAGACCTGGGTGCTCGCGTAGCGTTGAACCATGGCGACGAGCTCGGCGCATTAGCACGCAGTTTCAATCGCATGGCGGCGACTGTCCAGCAGCGCACCAGCGACCTCGAAGCGCAATATACTGCGGCGAATGCCGCCCGCGCCGAGGCCGAGGCGGCCCGCGCTGAAATCGCGAACCAACTGGCTACGATCGAAGAGCAGCGCACGGTTATCCGTGAGATGAGCGTGCCGATCTTACCGCTCACCGCGACGACGATGGTGATGCCGTTGATCGGCGCGCTGGATAGCGCACGCCTCCGCTTGGTGCAGGAACAGGCGTTGCACGCTCTCGAAGAGACGCGGGCGCGCCACCTGATTTTGGATGTCACGGGGGTGCCGGTCATTGATACGCAGGTGGCGCAGGGCGTGTTGAAGGTCATTCAAGCGGCAAAGCTCCTGGGCGCCGAGGTGGTGCTGGTCGGCATCCGTCCGGAAGTGGCGCAGGCGATCGTCGGGCTGGGAATCGACCTGGGCCGCGTCGTCACTCACAGTTCGTTACAGAGCGGTCTCGCACACACCTCCCAGGGATAGCAAGGAAACAGGGGTGAGCGGCACACTTTTGCTCCATGTAGCCGTCGTCTCACGCCACGCCTTGTAGTCGACCTGCTACGCTGCGCTTGCGTTCCAAGATCGTTGGCGTCTTTGGTATCACGGCCGGCTTATCCATGCTCACCTCACGCGGCGAATGGCTGACGAGCAGGCCACGCGCCGGCTGCCATCACTGCTCGCAGCAACCGGCAGAACAAACCGCACGGCGTGGACACTGTCCACGCCGTGCGCGCCGGTACCGCTATTGCTGCCCTGATCCTAGCCGAGCGGAAAGACAGGCTTGCCTGGCCCTTCGGGCGGGTCCTCGGTGTTGTAGCCCTGGTACTTGGGGTCGACCTGGGCGGCGCAGGTGGCCGGCTTGTTCGGCATCCGCTCCAGGCAGTCCATGTAGGCGCTGGTCAACTTCTGGGCCTCGGCCAGCCCCTGGTCGAGCGGCGTCTTCTTCCCCTGCGCCTCGCTGAGCGCCTTGAAGAACCAGTAGGTGTCCATGCTGTAGAACGCGTTCGGGTCGCCGCCCTGGCTAGAGCCGCTGCCGCGAGAGTGTAGCGCCTCGGCGTAGGTTTTCGCTAGCTCGATCGTGGCCGGGTCGGCCTGCTTGGTGAATGCATCCGACGTGAGCACCGAGGTGCGCGCCGGCACGCCGCCCTGCAGGTTGTTGATATCGGCCGACAGGAACTTCAGCCACTCCCAGCAGGCCTGGGATTGCTGTGTTTTCGCCGAAATATGGAAGCCGCGCAGGTAGAGATCGGCGCTGTTCAGCCCGCCACCGCCGATCGGCAGCGGCGCGATACCAACCTCGAACTTGGGCGGCTGGGGCCCGTTCGGGTCGATGCCCTTGATGGGCGGGACGCCGTCGGGGCCGCCGAACATGCCGTAGCCCTGATCGAACCACATGGCCGCGCGGCCGTTCGTCACATACTCATACGATTTATCCTCGAAGCCGGGGTCATCGCGCTTGTAGGGGAACTTGATCGGCGGCATAACCTTGTGGACGCCGGCAAGATCGAGGTACCACTGGATCGCCTGCACCACCTTGGGGTCGCCGAAGTTGGGGCGGGCCTCTTTGCCGCTGCCGTTGACGAGCTTGCCGCCGAATTGGCCGACGAAGAACATCAGATCCTGCTGCGCGCCGCTCAGCGGCACATAGCCGAACTGCTTCTTCTCGCCCTCGCCTTTGGTCAGCGTCTGGGCCGCGGCCAGGAAATCGTCCGGCTTCCACTGGTAGCTGGGGGTCTTGATGCCGGCCGCGTCGAATGCGGTCTTGTTGTAGTTCAGCGTGCGCAGCGTGACGGCGTAGGGCAGCCCAAACAGGCCGCCGTTGCGCTGGTAGGGTGTTAGCAGTGCAGGCGCGAAATCGGCGACCGGGAAGGTGGCATCGGCGTCGAACAGAGGCTGGAGATCGAGTAAGGCCTTGAAGTCGTCGTCGTTCTGCGGTGGCGCGTACCACGTGAAGCAGTCGTTGGTCTGGGCGACCTTAGCCAGGCTGGGTGGCTCGGTATAGGCGTTGGTGGCCTTGATCTGGACAAAGATCTCGGGGTGCTGGTCGCGGAACGATCGCGCGACCCGGCGGATGTCGGATGGGTTGTAGCCGTCGACCGAGAAGTTGATCGTGGCCGCGCCCCCAGGCGCCGCCTGCGGCTCCGGCGTCGCCACGATCACCGGGTTGGTGTCGGGCGCGGGGGTGGGCGTCAGCTGGGTTTCGGCAAGCTGCGTTTCCAGCTGCTTCTGAGCTTCCTGGAGCGCCTTCTGCGGATCTTTCTTCTCGGCGCCGAGGATCTGATCAAGCACGCTGCTGAGCGCGCCGAAGGCAGCGTAATCGGGTGTGCGCTCCATCTGCGGCGCGGGGTGGGCGATCGCCCACTTGTAGGCTGCGGCGGTCTGCTCGTCGATATTCTTCCAGAAGCCGGTCTGATCGGCCAGCGACTGGCGTGCCGGGATGCGGCCGGGTCCATTGTTGATCCCGATTGGTCCTTCGGGGCCGGGTTGATCGATCTGCTGGCGTGAGAGGAATTCGATCCACTGCCAGGCCGCATTCGGGTGGGCAGTGCCGGCGCTGATGATGTAGCCGTCGGCGCCGCCGTAGAGGCCGGCGAAGGTGCTGGGGTAGGGCGCCTTGCCCACCGCAAAGCCGAAGTCCTGCGTGGGCTGCTTCGGCGCGCCCGGCCCGTCGGCGATCTGAACGAACTCATTACCCCAGATCGCGACCTTGCCATCGCGAATGATCTGGCCGGGATCGATCGGGGCGTCCTGCTTGTACTCGGGCCGGAACAGCGCGCCGCTGTCGGTCAGGGCGCGCAGGCGCTTGACCGCCGCGAGCACTTCGGGGCTATCGAGCTTGACCTTCTGCGCGGGCGTGTTGAGCAGATCGATGCCCTGATCGTGCAGCAGCGCGATCAGCGGCATGAACCCGCCGCTCGAATCGAGGTAGCCGTAGGTGTCGACTTTGCTGCCGCTCTTCTTGGCTAGCTGCTCGGCGTTGCCAAGTAGGTCGGTCCAGGTCCAACCGGCCTTTGGCTCGGGCAGACCGGCGGCTTTGAACAGGTCCTTGTTGTAGCTCAGAATCTGGACGTTCAGGTAGCGCGGCAGCACCCAGGAGCCGCCCTTGGCGGCGTACTGCTCCAGCGCGCCGGGCAAGAAATCATCGCGCTTGAAGGCGCCGTCGGCATCCATCAGCGGGGCGAGGTCCAGCAGCAGGCCGCTGCCGTAGGCCTCGGGCGTGAGCGCGGACGCCGGCGCGGTATCCGCGCCGGAGACGATCCGGCGCAACTGGGTCAGCGGGCCTTCCGGGCTGTTTTGCTGCTCGCGCGGGACATTCATCATATCGTCCAGCGACACCAGCGCGATCGTGATATTGGGGTGCTCGGCCATGAACTTCTTGGTCAGCGGCTCATAGAACTGCTGCTCGTAGTCCCAGGCGGCGTATGATATCGTCACCGGGCCGCCATCGCCTGGCTCGGCAGTGGACTCCGGCTGGCTGGTGGCGTCGGTCTGGCCGGGCTGTGGCGTGGCCGCGGGCTGATCGGGTGCCGGGCTGCACGCGGCCAGCAGTGCAATCAGCAAGAATAAGGAGAGGAGGCGACGCATAAATATTCTCCCTCGTGGTGTAGGTCTGTAATGCAGTATAGCAGTTGTATCCAGCGCTGCAGCGATCGAAGCGTGATCGATTCGGCCGCAATCGGGCTAGTGGCTTGCCACAGTATTTCTGCTGGGTGGGGGTGCAGGGGGCGGCCGAGTGCCCTCTGGGCGTCGCCCCCTGCACCCCAGCAAAATCAGTGTGGTTGACCCTAGTATGATGACGGCGCATATTGGGCGACGGTTCCACCCGGCGCCGCCCACGAATTAAGACGTCGGGGCGCTTCTTATGGTAACAGCGCGGAGGCAGGTTGTCACTGATAGCGGGGTGATTCGGCCCTGAAGTGATGAAAGCCGGCTTCTGTGATATGCTTGACACGCCGATCGGATCGGTCTATGCTGCCGCAGGCAATAAAGTATTACTATCCTTTTACAATTGGGGTAGTGGGATGCTGTGAGGGCGTAGGAATGCGCTGGGGCGCATTCCTACGCCCTCACAGCTACCATGATACATATGGGAGCATGATGCACCCTGATCGATATCAGGTATACGTCTTTACGGTTGGGTCTGCGCGGTCGTAGCGCCGCCGACGCGATCGACGCTGGCGCGGACGATCGGTGTGGCCGTGCCATCGGGATGGGTGATGACCAGCGAGTAGCTCCAGCCCGGCTCAAACTTGAGCTGCTGGCTGGTCAGCACGACTTGTGATGTGCCGGCCGGCGTCACGTCGAAGGTGTAGGTGCCGGCCGGAATGTTGACGTAGTCGGCCGAGCCGAAATACTGATCGGTCAGCACTGGGGCCGCGGAGCCGGAGGGATAGATGTCCAAAGGCGCGACATCGGCTGCCGCGTGGATGAACCGCACGCGGGCGTGGCCTGCGGACGGGCCCTTGCTGGTGTCCGGCAGCAGCTTAGCTTTGATGCCGTCAAACTTACCCAGGGCGATGACCGTGTAAGGCTTGCCGCCGGTCAGATCGACCGCCATATCGATCACGCTGTTGTTGGCGGGCTTGCCAGTAGGCGCGATCTGGACGCGGTGCTTACCAGGCGCGAGCGCTTGGTAGTCGGTGGTCGTCGAGTAGGTCACATTTTCGAGCACTCGCGCGCCATCGACAAAGACGTCGACGTTCGGTCCATCCGGCGAATCATGCATCAGACGGATCCGCGATTGCCGCCCCTGAGCCATGGCCGGAATCGGCGCCAGGAGCGCAAGCACGAGCAGCGCGCTGAGCGCAAGGATGAGACGTCGCATACATACCTCCCTGTGGTTGTTGCCCGCCGGGCGCAGCGTGGCTGTGGGTGCCACACACTGTTTCCGGGCGGTACGCTTACACACGGGGGCAGTATCGCTGCATGATGCGTGCCAGGAATGCTGATGACCAGCAGCCTTGCTTGAAAACCGGATTGGTACGCCTTAGCTTTGGCCAATTTCGTCCGCCGCAGCCAGCCGGGCCGCCGCAAGCGCCTCGTCGAGCGAATCGTAGCGGGCGAACCGTACCACGCGCCCGCCGCCGACATCGAAACGCGAGGCCAGGTCGCGCTCGCCGGTCACAGTCCCGCTCTCGGCCGAGCGCCAGACACCGTGCTGGGCGAGCACAACCGTAGCGTCACGGCCGAATGCGCGCAGCGTCGTCAGGGTTAGTCCCGCGCGGCCGAGCCAGTCGCGCAGCAGCTGGTGGCCGAAGCCCGAGCCGCGCGGGCCGACGATCTCAATGTTCGGGTCGGATAGCGCGAGCAGCCGCTCGCTATCCTGCGCGTTGGCGGCCTGCTGCCAGGCCTCGGCGATCTCGAGAGGAGTTGCCATGTGCGCTCCTCTTGTAAGGGTGGTTCTGATGCGTCTGTTAGTCGTGGACGATGCGCCGGATATCGCCACATTATTGAAGCTGGCATTTCAGATCGGCGGCTACGCCGTCGATACTGCGCTATCCGGTGAGGACGCCCTCGAATTGGTGGCGGTCCACACCAAGCCATTCGACGCCGACGATCTTCAGATGACGGTGCGGTTATTGTTGAGCTATCCCGCGCCGTGAATGGGTTTGCGCATATGCACAAGCGTCAATCCTTGATATGGCTCTCGGCTGGTTTCGGTATAACCCAGCTGTGTATACAGCGCGATATTCTGTGTCATCAGCGCGTTGGTGAACAGGCGAATCTGCGCATAGCCGGATCGCCGCGCTTCAGCTTCAGCCCACTCCAGAAGGCGGCGCCCATGGCCGCGCTTCTGATACGCCGGGGCGACAGCCACGCTGTAGATGAGCATGGCATCCGGCTCGTGCAACAAGACCAGCACGCCGGCCGGGTGCTCATCTATCCACATCATCCAGACCGGATGCACCGCCAGTATCTGCTGGTAGTCGGCTGTCATCGGCTGGGGCTTGCGCCCCAGCAGGGGTACATACTTTGCGTAGGCCGCGTCGGTGATGCTCGAAATGATATCGGCGTCGCCGGGCGATGCTCTGCGGATGGCTATATCTGGCATCGCAATCCCCAACCCTTAGCTCCCAACTCCCAACTCCCGTGCTGAAGGCGCGCTACGCCAGCAGCTCCTGCCACTCACGTGCTTCCTCCACCAGCCGCCGCCGGACTTCAGCGCTGGCCTCTGCGCCGGCCGCCTCCATCGCCAGCAGCGCCCCGCCGACCGCCGGCGCGGACAGCAGAGGTGACGGATGGACATGCGGGGCGGTCTCGCGCACCAGGTCGATCAGCGCGTCGCGAAACAGCGTGCATGGGTTGCCAAACGTCCCGCCCGCCAG
>DATFXE010000154.1:0-5209 GCA_035258585.1 Roseiflexaceae bacterium
CGGTGGGGGTTTGGGGGCGGCTGCGCCGCCCCCAAACCCCCACCCAAAGTGTAAAGTACGTTTGAAACCTTGTCTTACGCAGCGGTATCTTATCTTCTTTTTGTTTTCGTTTTTCGCTCGCAGAGCGAAAAACGGCAGTTGAACGTGCGACCGCGTATGTCGGGTCAGATACAGCTCATGAGCAACTCACAAATAGACAGGCCGATAACGCAATCCCCGATGCTCGCGCCCAACGTGCTCGAGGCGCGTGAGATGACACGCCGCTTCGGCGGTCTTGTGGCGGTGAATCATGTCTCATTTAGTGTCCGCAAAGGCGAGATTTTTGGCCTGATCGGCCCCAATGGCGCGGGCAAGACGACGCTATTTAACCTGATGACCGGCCTGACTCCCTCCTCAAGCGGCAGCCTGCTCTATCAGGGCCGCAATATCACCGGGCTGCGTCCGCACCGCATCGCGGCCCTGGGCATCGCTCGCACCTTCCAAAATATACGCCTGTTCGGTCAGCTGTCCGCGCTGCAGAATGTTATGATCGCGCGGCATATCCACACACACAGCGGCGTGCTAGCCGGCATCCTCGGCCTGCCGCCCGCGCCAGCCGAGGAGCACGATACTCGCAAGGCCGCACTGGAGCTGCTGGATCTGGTCGGGCTGGCCAATCGGGCCGACGTCAAGGCGCGCAACTTCGCCTATGGCGATCAGCGCCGCCTGGAGATCGCCCGCGCACTGGCGCTGAAGCCCAATGTGCTGCTGCTGGATGAGCCGGCCGCGGGCATGAACCCGAACGAGAAACACGAACTGACCGTGTTTATTCGTGAAGTGCGCGAGCGGTTCGACCTGACCGTTCTGCTGATAGAGCATCACGTCCCGCTGGTCATGGGCCTGTGCGACCGGATCGCCGTGCTGCATTTTGGGCAGCTGATCGCTCTAGGAGATCCAGCCAAAGTCCAGAGCGATCCGGCAGTCGTCGAGGCGTATTTGGGAGACTAGAAATTGCAGATTGCAGATTGCAGATTAAGATCGTCAATCTACAATCTACAATCTGCAATCTGCAATGGATGCGTTGGGATGGAACCTTTGCTGCACATCCGCGGCCTACATGTCAACTATGGCGGCATCCAGGCGCTCCAGGACATCAACCTTGTCGTTCATAAAGGCGAGGTTGTTACGCTGATCGGGGCCAATGGCGCGGGCAAGACGACCACGCTGAGGGCGATCTCGCGGCTGATCAGCCCACGCGGCGGCTCGATCATCTACGACGGCCGGGATATCACCCATCTGCGGCCCGACGAGGTGGTGAGTCTTGGCATCGCCCAGGTGCCCGAGGGGCGGCGCATGCTGGCGCGCCAAACGGTGCTGGACAATCTCCAGCTTGGGGCGTACAGCCGATCCGATCGAGCGGCAATCAGCGCTGACATCCAGCAGCAGTTCCGGCGCTTTCCACGCCTGGCCGAGCGACATGCACAGCTGGCTGGGACGCTGTCGGGCGGGGAGCAGCAGATGCTGGCGATCGCTCGCGCCCTGATGAGCCGGCCGCGATTGCTGCTGCTAGATGAGCCAAGCCTTGGGCTGGCGCCACTGGTGGTTCGGGAGATCTTTGCGATCATCAGCGACCTGCACGCCAGCGGGGTGACTATCCTGCTGGTCGAGCAGAACGCCAGCCTGGCGCTCCAGAGCTCCGACCGCGGCTACGTGCTGGAGGCCGGCCGTATGACGATCGAAGGCCTGGCGGCTGATCTGCTGGCGGATGAACGTGTCAGGAAGGCCTACCTGGGATAGTTAGTACCAAACTCCGAGGATGCTTACGCTTTACGTTTTACGTTTATCTATCACGAAGCGTAAAACGTAAGACTTCATCCAAATTTAGTATAACACGACGACATGACATCTACTTCCCACCAGCCCCCTGCGCCTTCAGAAACTCCACCAGCCCCTGTATCGCGCCCTGCTGATCCTGAGGCAGCTGCTGTTGCTGCGCCAGCCCCAGCAGCGTCTGGGCTTCAGCCAGTGCTTTTGGATACTGCCGGGTGTCGCTGAGCACCAGCGTGTAGTTGCGGTGCGCCTCCAGGCTCTGCGGCTGGAGCTGTGTCCACCGGCCGAACGCATCGGCGGCCTGCGGTAGCTCCTTCAGGCGAATAGAGATCAGCCCGATGAATGAGTGCAAGGCGGCGTCGTCGGGCTTCGCGGCCACGGCCGCCGTGTAAGCGTCGCGCAGGCGGCGCAGCTGATCGGGCTGATCACGCAGGCTGTCGGCGATCTGCGTCACCTGGCTGTCAAGCGCATGCGGATTGGCCGTCAGCAGATTGAGGTACATGTCGATCGCCTGGCCGGCGTTGCCCTGCAAGCGCAGCACATCGGCCAGGCGCAGATCGGTATCGCTATAGCGCGGATCAAGCTGTTTTGATTGCGCCAGTAGCTGGGCAGCCTGATCGTAGTATTGCTTGGCCAAGGTCTCGTCGCTGTGGGAGCGAGCGTAGTTGCCCATCAGCGCCACCGAGCTGGCGTACTCATTGAGGATGGTAACATCCTGCGGGGCGACATTGTGCCCCTGCCGGTACCAGTCGATCGCCTGGCGCTGCTGCTCGGGGTCCTGGGTCAGCCGGGAGTACCAGAAGCTGTGCATACGCGCCAGGTTGGCATAGTGATCCTTGTTCAGGGTATTGAGGGTGCGCGCCTGTTCCAGAACGGCCTGTGCGTAGCTCATCGTCTCCAGCGGCGCCTGCTTGAAAACATTCTCCTGGAGTTGCTGGTCATCGGTCATCCGTAGGAGGTCATTCAGGTTTGCATTCGGCTTTGGCTGGCCAAGCTGCCCGTTGTTCGTCTGGCGCTTGATATCGGTGAGATTCATCAGCGTGCGGCCCAGATTAAGGTAATAGAAATCCTGCCCCGGCTCCATCCGAATAGCGTCGATGTAGTAGGTCATGCCGGCTAGCTGCTGCTCGAGGCCCGAGTTTGGGCTATCACTCAAGCCCTGGCCCTGGTTGAAACGCATATCGGCGTAGACATTGTCAATATTAAAGAACCAGACGCCGGCAAGCGCAAGCACGCCGATCACCCCATAGATCAGCAGCGCGGCCGGGTTGCTGGCACTGCTCGCTCGGCCGCGAACCGCGCGCCCCTGCGCGGCCCCGCGCGCGACGGCGCCCTGGCGGCGGCGCCCGCCACGATTGGCGGCCGTCCCTTTGGCGGCTGCCGCTGGAACGGGATCGAGTGTGGGCTCCACAGCGGCCGCGGCGCGGGCACCGTCGAGCGCGTACTGTCCATCCAGCGCGCCGGCCACCACAACGACAGCCAGCGTCACCCACAAGAGCATCAGCGTCGAGACGATCGGGATGCCGGTCAACCCTTCGACCATATGTGCGGCTACCACCGCGATCCCCGCAATCGCCAGCACCTGCGCGCGCCAGGTGTTCCCGTTCCGAACCAAACGCCAGGCCAGCGCGAAGAAACTGAGCAGCACGAATAAGTAACTGATCAGCCCCAGCAAGCCTTTGGTGACGAGTTCATCCAGGTAGGCCTCGTGCGAGCGGTCGGGTGAGGCGCCGCGCGCTTCGATATTTGCCAGAGCGGGTGGGTAGAACTTGTTGTAGGCCACGAACATGCTCTCGGGGCCCCAGCCGATCACCGCGCGCAGCGGGTCGGACGTGATCAGGCCCACCGCGCCGCCAGCCTTATCATCGCCAAACCAGATCAGCCGGCGCACCAGGCCGGTGCCGCTCTCCGATTCGAGCAGCGTGCCCATGCGCCCGATGTAGGGTGTTGCGCGCAGCCGATCGAAGAATGGTACGTCGACCGTGTTGAAAGCGACAACAAAGCCACCCAGCACCAGTGTTAGCACGATCTCGCCGATCAGCAGGGCCCGCCAACGCGCAGCGCGCGGCCCACCAGCCAGGCGCGCCCTTCGATAGGCATTCCACAGCAGCAGCGTACAGAATATGAACAGCCCTGCCCCCAGGCCGATCCAGGGGCCACGGCTCTGCGAGAAGAAGATCGTAATCAGCAAGAAGCCGGCGATCACCAGCATACCTACACCCTGCATGCGCAGGAACATTCGCGTCGGCGCCGAGCGCCGCGGCAGGATGTAGAACAGCGCGTAGGCCAGTACGATTGCCAGCAGGCCGCCGATCAGCCAGATCGGCCAGTCGGTATCGCTGCGGCCCGGTTGAGCCTGGACCACCTGATCGCCGGCGTTCTGACCAAGCAAAAAGAAAAAGCCCACCTGCAAGACAAAGATGATCGCTAGAGCGCCCGGCCAGATCACACCCGGCGTGATCCGCTCGGCGCTGTGTGGGCGCAGCGTCGGCACGATATATAACCCACACACAACGAACAGCGCGGCAGGGTAAACCCACCAGTAGCGCAGGTCGGCCGTCCGCACGACTGCGCCGAACTTGATCATTGCGAACAGGATCGCCAGGCTGCCGATCACCAGCAGCACATATGCCGCGCCCCAGCCGAGATCGGAGCCATCGCCTGGCTCGTCCGCGGCGCGCGCCTCCTGAAAGGCGGTGATTGCCCGGTAGAACGCGTAGGGCACGATCATAATCAGGTAGGCGGCCACGAAGATCGAGTTGCCCATGGTCGACGCCACGCGCGAGACCACATCGCCCTTCCAGGGCAGCGGGTCGATCTGGTAGTGCTGCACCAGGCCGTAGCCGACTGCCGGCAGGCTGCCGAGGATCGCGACGGTGATCAGGCGATCCAGCTGTTCGCGCCGCCGCAGCGTCAGCACGATCATTGTCGCCAGGCCAACATAGGACAGGTTGGTGTAGGTCCCTTGCAAACGCTGGTACGATCCCCAAAAGCTCGTCGCGGGCACCACCGAGGTTGCGGTGGCAAACAGGAACACCAGCGCGTACAGCAGCGTCGGCAGCGCGAGCGGAATAGCGTTCAGCCGCCGCCAGAGGCGCTGCGGTAGGCTTTCGCCGCGAGGCACGGCTTCGGCGCGGGCCGGCCAGCGGCTGCGCAGGTCGAGCGCGCGAATGATCCCGGCCGCGACCATGATCAGCACGATCGCGCGCAGGGAGGTAGCTTTATCGGGCTCGAAATGGCGTGATGAAAGCAGATTGAAATATGAGGGTATAAAGACCAAGGCGAAGAGCCATCCTGCTTCGATGATTCGCTCGCACCAGAGCGCAATGGTGGTCTGTCGTTGCAACCAGGTGCCTCCTGAAAAGATTAGGACTTACGCAGTTGGCGTTTTAGCGGGGGC
>DATFXE010000155.1:0-3948 GCA_035258585.1 Roseiflexaceae bacterium
TGGGCGTGGTGGTTGGCGGGGCGTCCGCGGGCGCGAGCGGCGCCGGGATGAGTATCGCCACCGGCACCACGGCCGGATCGATCGGGAGAGCGCTGTTGTCACGATCGGCGGCAAGCGCGGCCAGGGGGTTAGGCGGCGGGATCATCGGTATTGAGCCAGCTTCCCAGGCCCGATAATCCGCGTTCAGCCGACTCAGCAAATTGTGCTGGTACAGCGCTCCGTGTGGCATTAGCACATACAGAACCAACTGCCCAACCACGCATGTCCCAATCATGGCCAACATGACGGCCGCAGCGATCAGGATAAAAAGTTGCCGGGAACTACGCCGCGCTCGCGAGGCCGGCTTGGTTGTACTGGTGGTTCGCATTCGCGCTCGGTAGTGTGATGACGAAGGTGCTGCCGCGGTCGGAGGTTTCTTCGAGCCAGATCGCGCCGCCCTGGCGCTCGAGCAACTCTTTGGCGATCGCCAGCCCCAGGCCGATCCCGCGCTCAGCCGAGTTGATCCCTTCAGAACCGCGGGTAAAGCGCGTGAACAGATTATTCGCCAGCTGCGGATCGATGCCGCGGCCAGTGTCGGCGATCGCGATATTCACCCGGTCGGCTTCGTGTGTGGCGCGAATTGTCAGCGCGCCAGCGGCGGTATAGCGCCGCGCGTTGTCGAGCAGCTGATTCAAGATGATCCGAAGCTGCTGTGGGTCGGCGATCAGTTCAGGCAGATCTTCTGGAACCTCGATCACCAGCCCCAAGCCCTTGGCGGCAATCGGCTTGCGATGCGACCACAGCAGGTCGGCCAGCAAACGGTTGAACTCGACCGGCTCAAGATCGACCGCCAGCGTGCCGGAGTCGAGGCTGGCGAGGGTGATGACATTATTCAGCAGGGTCGTCATCGTCACGGCGTGCTTGTGGATCGAACCAACCAGCGTGCGCTGCTCGTCGGTCAGCGGGCCGCTTAGCTCGCGCAGCAGCAGGTCAGAGCTGCCGTTCATCACCGTGAGAGGAGTGCGTAGCTCGTGTGAGATCGTGGCCATGAAGTTGGTCTTGGCGCGATCGATCGCCACCTCGCTAGTCAGATCCTGCAAGACATGCACCTGGCCGAGCTGGGCGCCACTGTCATCCACCACCGGCGCGCTCGAAAGACGGACGATCCGGTCGTGCAGGGTAAACAGGTTCGGCGCGCGCTCGGCGCCGAAGCTCAGTGCGGCCTCGCTGAGCGCCATCAGCGGGATGGCGTCGAAGCGGCTGGGCGGCTCGGCGTCGGCTTCTAGCCCAAGCAGCGTGCGGGTCGCCTGGTTGATCAACAGCACAGCGCCCAAGCGATCGCAGACGACCACGCCGTCGGTAATACTCTCGACGATCGCGGCGCGCTGGCTGGACTCGGCCCGCACCGCGCTGTACAGGTCGAGCAGGTGGGCAGTCATGTTGTTGAACGAGCTGGACAGGATGCCGATCTCGTCTCGGACCGTGACCTGGCTGCGTCGCGCGAGATCGCCCCCTGTGACGGCCTGCGCCGCGCCGACGAGCTCTTGTAGCGGGCGGGTGATCTGGCGCGCGATCGCCACGCCCAGGCCGATGATCGCCAGCACTAGGCCGGCGGTGAGCAGCATGAGCGGCGTGCGTGCGGCAAGCCAGGGCGAGGTGACATAATCATTTGCCTGTGCCACTGAGAGGATGCCGATCGTATTGCCGCGAACCCGCAACGGGACGTAGGCAAATTGATAGCCGCGCTGGTTAATCGTCACCGAGTCGAAGACACTCTGCTCCTGTGCGGCCTGCAGCTCGCGAACCAACGGCAACAGGTCGGGCCGAATCGCAAGCTCGGCCAGGCCGCCCTCGGGCGTGACGGTGCTGGCGAACGGGAAGCCATCTTCGGCGTTATACAGGCTGATGATTGCCGCGCGCGAGTCATCCTGCAAAGCCTGCAGCAGGCTGCTCGCGCGCGTTGCCACTATCAGCCCGCCCACGACGCGGTCGCCATTGAGCACTGGCGCAACTGTGAAGAGATAGCGCGTGCCATCACCGAGGTCGAGCAGGCCGGCGTATTTATCGCCGAGCGCGTCCTGCTGGTGTCCCAGCACGCGCGGCACAAACCAGAGCGAGCCGAGGTCGCGCGGCTGGCGGCGCAGCCAGCCCTCGCCGGAGTCGCGGCCTTGGGCGCGCTCCCAATCGATCCGCGAATGGCGCGAGGTATCGAAGACAATCAGTCGATCCAGCTTGACACCGGGCCGCTGGGCGGCGATCCGAAAAAATGGGTCGAGCGCCTGTTCGAGCCCACGCTGGTCGCCGCTGGCCAGCCCATCCGCGACGGCAGGCGCGCCGATTTGCGGGTTGGGGCCGGCGAAAGCGATCTCGCGCAGGAACGCCAGGTTGGCTTTCTCCTGGCTCACCACACCGTCGCTGGTCGCGCGCGAGACCTGGACAAGCTGATTGTCCAGACGCTCCTGAACAGTGCCAGTGATGAACAGGAACGCCACACCAGCGCCCACCAGCGCCACCAGCAGCGTGAGTAGTAGAAATGGAATGATGATTTTGTATTGAAGATGCGATCGAAATTCGTCAAACAGGCGCATGGAAAGGCAAACCTTTTCGATCAGGCGGTGTTTACTTTTTTACACCGCAGCCTTCCAAAAAACGATGTGTCCATCCATGCATGACATTTGTACTAGTCAGCCTGCCTGGATTGTCACTCAAACATTTTTGCTACGGATGGTAGAATATTGCGTCTGTGTTTGAAAAGCTAAACGGCGTCCTGGCCTTCTGTATCGAAAGCTGGCATTCATGCGAACTCGTTATCTTGGCGTCCTGCTGCTGCTTGGCGCGCTGTGGGGCGCCTCATTTTTGTTCATCAAGGTCGGCGTACAGGCGATGGCGCCCGAAATATTGGTCGCGCTGCGGCTGATTATTGCGGCGATCATACTGCTGGGCGTGTTATACACGCGTGGCCTGCGTCTGCCCACGCGCTGGCGAACCTGGGCCGATTTTCTCTTCCTAGGCCTGGTTGGCCTGATCTTTCCGTATCTGCTGATCACCTGGAGCGAGCAATCGATCCCCAGCGGGATGGCGGCGATCCTGAATGCGACCACGCCGCTGTTCTCGGTGCTGGTTGGATATTTGTGGACGCGCGAGGAACGGCTGAGCGGGCTGAAGCTGCTCGGCGTGGCGTTGGGCTTCGCCGGCGTGGTCGTCGCGGTCGGCGTCAAGGATCTGGATCTGGCACGCACCGACACGCGGGCTCAGCTGGCGGTGCTAGGGGCGGCGGCGTGCTACGCGGTCTCGGGCATCTATGGCCGGCGAGCATTTCGTGGGATGCCGGCACTGATGCCCGCCGCAGGCCAGATGCTGGCGGGCGCACTGTTGATCGCGCCGTATGCTCTGGTGGTGCGGGGAATTCCTTCCCCGCTGCCCTCGGCCGTGGCGCTGGGGGCGGTAGTGGCGCTGGCGGTAGTCGGCACCGCGCTGGCCTATATTCTGCTCTACTGGCTGATGGAGCGAATCGGCGCCACACGCACCTCGATGGTCACGTACCTGCTGCCGCCGTTCGCGCTGGTCTATGGCGCACTGTTTCTGCACGAGAGTATCGCTATCAACGCGCTACTGGGCCTGGTGCTGGTGATCGCCGGTATTCTGCTGGCGAATGGTGTGCTGCGGCTGCCGATGCTCAGCAGGCAATCAAACGTTAGAACGTTTGAACGTTAGCACGTTGGAACAGGCGAACCTTCTAACACTCTAACCTGTCAACGCAGTGTGGACCTGGAAACCTTCAACTGGCTGCTGACGGACGCCGGCCAGGCGCTGCTGGCGGAGGCCATGGCCAGCGACCTGAGCGACGCGGCGCAGCTGCGCGAGCTAACGCGCCTGCGGCGCCTGGCCTCCCCCGAGCGCGCGGCGGCCGTGTTCGAGATCGCGCGGCTGCGACGGCGGGCGGCGGCGAAGTTCAGCTCGGCCGAGGCG
>DATFXE010000156.1:0-4709 GCA_035258585.1 Roseiflexaceae bacterium
GCTGCTCCAGTTCCAGCACACCCTGCTCAACACCGGCAACGGCCCGGACTCCTACACCATCAGCGCGACGCAAGACCTGAACTGGAGCATCACGGTCGTGCCTACCACCACCGCCGTACTATCGCGCGGCACCTACCAGACCATCCAGGTCAGCGTGCAGGTGCCTCTGGGTACCACGTCGTTGATGACGAATCGGATTATCCTGCGAGCGACATCAAAGTTTGCGCCAGGCCTCAGCGAGGAGGTGGTCGACATCGTCGGGGGCGTGGGAGAGATTCCCGGCCGCTTCCACTACAGGTACATGCCGATCCAGACGCGTTAGGGTATGATGGTTTTCTCAATCATCCCAACCTGCGTACTGCATAGTCCTCTACGCGCTACGCAGTACGCAGTACGGAATATACAACGGGACACTTTACAGCAGTTTACCGCTCGATTGAGCTCGGACCTGGCCCTCACCCTGTCGCTGCCGCGGCACCCCTCTCCCGTCGCGACGGGAGAGGGCCGGGGGTGAGGGCTGCAGCGGTTCAACTGTTCTGCAAATTACTATAGTATTTCCGAGCCCCTTAGTTCAGGCAGCGAGTCGCAGACCGCAATATGCGTTTACGACCTGCGCACTGCGCCTCACAATCATGAAAATACTGCTTATCCACGGCCCGAACTTGAACATGCTCGGCCGGCGTGAGCCGGAGATCTACGGCCATACCACGCTGGCACAGATCGACGATGCCGTGCGCGAGCGCGCGAGCGTGGCAGGCGCGACCTTACTGGCGTTCCAATCCAACCACGAGGGCGCGCTGATCGACTTCATCCAGGCCGAGGGCTGGGATGCCGATGGAATCATCATCAACCCCGGCGCTTTCACCCACTACGGCCTGGCGCTGCGCGACGCGCTTGCGACGCTCCACGCCCCGATCGTCGAGGTCCATCTCTCGAATGTCTACAAGCGCGAGGCCTTTCGCCACACCTCGGTGATCGCGCCGATCGCGGCTGGGCAGATCGCCGGGCTGGGCTGGAAAGGCTATCTGCTGGCGCTGGAGTGGCTGCTGGGCGAAGTGAAAAGCTAAGAGTTAGCAGTTCTTCAACTTTAGCTGGTCGTGGGTGCTCATTCGGGGCCGCTGTGCGGCCCCGAATGAGCACCCACGATTGAATAAGTCCTGCCTATGTTATAATGCGCGTCTGATACATTCCGATCGCCATTTTCGCGAGGAGCTTCTAGCAGCATGATTTCCACCGGCGAGCTTAAAAAAGGTTTGACGATTATCTACGAAGGCGAGCTCATGCGGATCACCGATTTTCAGCATGTGAAGCAGGGCCGCGGCAGCGCCTACGTGCGCATGACGCTGCGCAACGTCCGTAGCGGCGCGACGGTCAACACCACCGTGCAGGCCGGCGAAAAATTCCCGGTCGCCCAGCTTGAAAAGAAGACTGTCCAGTTCCTATATCGCGAGGACGATACCTTCTACTTCATGGATACTACCACCTACGAGCAGCCAGCCGTCGGCGCTGCGATCGTCGGCGATGCCGCGAGCTACCTGATGGAGAATGAAGAAGTCGACCTGCTGACCTACGAGGGCGAGGTGCTCGACCTGGCGCTGCCGCCGAACGTGGTGCTGCGAGTAGCCCAGACCGAGCCGGGCTATAAGGGCGATACAGCCTCCGGTGCGGTCAAGCCCGCGATCATGGAGACAGGGCTGCGCGTGATGGTGCCTCTGTTCGTCAGCGAAGGCGATCAGCTGCGTGTCGACACGCGATCGGGGACGTATATCGAGCGAGCGTAGGCCCGGCAGTTTGTAGGGATGGGGGTTTATCCCTACCAAGGAGAGCAAATCCTATGACCGACCGCGCCGGCGAGCGGCAGAAACATGACATGAATGACGATTTCGGCCTGAGCGCGCTGCGCGAGGTGCTCGATCTACTCAGAGATAGCGATATCTCCGAGCTGAAGATCGAGCGTGGCGGCTCGAAGCTCCACATCCGGCGCGGTACGCCGCCGGCCCAAAGCCCGGCGCCGTTTATGATCACACCATCGCTCGCGGCCGCGCTGCCGCAGGCGCTACCATCGCCACTGCCGCCGGTGGCGCCGTTCTACCAGCATGCGGCCGGCCCACCCGCGCCAGCCGCAGCGCCGGATGCGACTGAGGCCGTCGCGCACGGCCAGACGATCACCTCGCCGATGGTCGGCACCTTCTACGAGGCGCCATCGCCCAAGGACCCGCCGTACGTCCAGGAGGGCGACACGATCGAGCCTGGCGATCGCGTCGGCATCGTCGAGGCGATGAAGATGATGAACGAGATCGAGGCCGAGATCGGCGGGCGGATCGCGCGCATTCTGGTCAAGAACGGCCAGCCGGTCGAGTATGGCCAGCCGCTGATGATTGTCGAACCCCTGTAGCCAGGACTGAGGACTGAGGACTGAGTCAGTCTTCTCAGCCCTCAGTCCTCAGTCCTCAGCTCTGATGAATATTCTCACCGTTTCCCAGCTGAACACCTACCTGCGCGAGCTGCTCGACGCCGACGAGATCGTGAGCGACATCTGGATCGAGGGCGAGGTCTCGAATTTCGTGCGCGCCTCGTCGGGGCACTGCTATTTCACGCTCAAAGAGGGCGAGGCCCAGATCAAGTCGGCCTGCTGGCGCTCATCCGTGGCGCGCATCCCGGCCATGCCGGGCAATGGCGACGCGGTGCTGGCGCACGGCCGGGTGGCCTTCTACGAGGCCGGCGGGCAGATCCAGCTGTACGTCGATATGATCCGCCCGGCCGGCGTCGGCCTGCTGTACGCGCGCTTCGAGGAGCTGAAGGCCCGGCTGGAGGCTGAAGGGCTGTTCGATTTCTCGCGCAAGCGCGAGCTGCCGCCACTGCCATCTCGCATCGGCGTGGTCACCTCGCCCACCGGCGCAGCGCTGCAGGATATCCTGAAGGTGCTGAAAAGGCGCTACCCGTTGGCCGAAGTACTGCTCTCGCCCTGCCAGGTCCAGGGCGACGGCTCGGCCGAGACGGTGGTCGAAGCCCTGTACGCGCTGTACGACGAGAACGTCGACGTGATCATCGTGGCGCGCGGCGGCGGCTCGGCCGAGGATCTGTGGACCTTCAACGAGGAGATCGTCGCGCGGGCCGCCTTCGCCAGCCCGGTGCCGCTGATCAGCGGCGTCGGCCACGAGACCGATACGACGATCATCGACTACGTGGCCGATGTGCGCGCGCCGACCCCTTCGGCCGCCGCCGAGCTGGTCGCTCCCGATATCGCAGAGCTATGGGGCGCGATCGCGCAGCTCCACGAGCACCTTGATGCGGCAATCGTCCGGCGCGTCGCCGAGGCGCGATCCGATCTGGAAGGACTGCGGCAGCGATTGGCCCAGCAATCGCCCGCGCTGCGGCTGGGGCGCGACCGCCAGGCGATCGACGATTTGATGCGACGCGCCAGCGCCCAGCTCAGGCACACCATCGACCTGCGCCGCGCCATGCTGGCGGGGGCCGGCGCCCAGCTGGCCGCGCTGAACCCGCTGGCCACGCTCGGCCGTGGCTATGCCGTGGTGCGCCGTGCCGAGGGCGGACAGATCGTGACCGACCCGCGGCAGGTTGCCGCTGGCGAGGCGCTGGTGGTGACGGTGGAGGGCGGCGAGATGGATGTGCGGAAGACAAGTTAAAGGTTTATCAATGAGCAACACCAACGACAATCCTACCTACGAATCGCTCTACGCCCGTATGCAGGCCATCGTCGCCCGGCTCGAAGCCGGCCAGCTGCCGCTTGACGAGGCGCTGGCACTGTACGAGGAGGGCGTCCGGGTGGCTGCGGCCTGCCAGCGCCTGCTCGACGAGGCCGAGCTGCGCATTCAGGAACTTAGCCCTGGCGCGGGGCCACGGCCCAGCCTGTGGGAGGATTAACCAATGGTCGCTGAGCACATACATCGCTACCCGCGCTGGATCACCTGGGCGATCGATCTGCTGAGCTTTCTGATAGTCGGCGCGGCGCTGCTCCTGTTCAGCCGCGATTTGATGAATCTGCTGTGGCGATCATACGGCATCGACACATCGCTCATGACGCGCGTGCCCTACCTGCCCGAGATCGTTCAGACGATCACGCAGGGCGCAGGGCTGCCGCGCCGCGAGGTCGTCGGCGGCGCCGGCACAATGAACTTTGTGTTTGGACTGTCGCAGCTGCTGCCGGCGCTAGGCTGGCTGGCGCTGGCGCTGCTGCTGGCGGTGCTGTTCCGCAACAGCCTGCCGACCATCCGCACCAGCCCGCGCGGCATGCTAGTCGAGTTCGGCGGCGATTGGCTGCCGATCCCCTGGGAGATGCTGCGCGCGATCAAAGTCACTGAGGATTTGGCGGCCGAGCGCTTCGTGCTGCTGGCGGAGACAGAACGCAAACAGCTGACATTCTGGCATCGCTTCTACAGTATCCTGTATCGCTTCAGCTTCCGGCGCAGCTTCCTGATCATCTCGGCAATCAGCGACTTTCAGGACTTGATCAAAACGCTTCTCAGCGAGACCGACCGGGTCGCGCGCGTGCTCGACAATGTCAAGCCAGCCAGGCTCCAGGAAGAGGCCTCATCGCCGCTGTTCCGGCTGCTGCTCAGTCCTGGCTCGTTCTTTAGCCGGCGCACCAAAGCCGAGGTCGCCGCGGCGCCGGCGCAGGTCATGAGTTTGAGCGGGCGCGAGGTGCTGCAGGGAGTCTATCCGCGCCGCATCAGCGCTATCTTCGTCTG
>DATFXE010000157.1:0-6636 GCA_035258585.1 Roseiflexaceae bacterium
GAAGCTTCTCGGGGGCCTGTGGCCCCATCTACCCTCTGGGTGACCCCGCTAAAACGCCAACTGCGTAAGTCCTAAAGAAGAAAAGTATCGCCGCGCAATGATTACCGCGAGCATCAGAAAAATACCGTGATATACGACGTCGTTTCCACGCGCGCCCGCACCAATCTGAGCGGATTGATCGCATGCATTTCGTGAAGCAAGGCACCCGAGCGCTGCGGGCCGAGGCGCAGACACTGCTGGCGGCGCTACGCGACTGGCGCCTGCTCGGATCGCTTGGCCTGTTTTTGGCGCTCCTGCTGCTGGCCGCCCAGGCGCCGCTGCACTACGCGCTCGACATCGGCAAGGAGGAGGGCTACCGCAGCGATCGCCCGATCGTCGCCGATTTCCACGATCCCGAAACGTCGCCCTCCACCGGCGAGACCTTCCGCTGGACCACCGAGCGCTCGCTGATCCGACTGCCTGGCGTGGGCCAGCGCCCGCTTGAGCTGCGCCTGCGTCTGCTACCCGTCAACCCGGAGGTTGCGGCGCGCGGCCCGCGCGAGCTTGAGATCTGGGCCGGCGGCAATCTGATCGGGCGCCTGCCGATCCGGCCGAGGAGCGGCGGGGTCTATCACCTGCTGGTGCCACCGCCGGCCGACAGCTCCGGCAACCAGGAGGTCGAGCTGCGCGGCGCCACCATCACACCCACGGGCGACTCGCGCGCGATCGGTACTCCTGTCGAGGCGGCGCAGATCGAGGGCCCAGCCGGGCTGGCATGGCCGGCTTGGGACAGCACGCTGCTCTGCCTGATCGCCGCGCTGCTGTTCTGGCTGGGCCTGCGGCGCGCGGGGCTTGCGCCGAACGCCGCGGCCGTCGGGCTGCTGGTGGGGATTGTGCTGGCTAGCCTGGCGGCGCTGCTCGACCCGCCGCGCTTCGCGTTTGGCGCGCTGCCGGCGCTGATCGCGCTCGCGCTCGGCTGGCTGCTTATGCTGCTACTGAACGCCGCGCCGGCCGGGCTGCTGCTGGCCGGCGCCGTGCTGGTGCTGCCGGCAGCTGGGCTGCTGGCCGCGCTCGGAACTGGCGAGTACGAAAATTGGGGCGGGCCTGGTGCGGTCGCGCTCGGGGTTGCGGCCGCGCTGCTGCTGGCCGGCTGGCTGCGCCCGGCGCTGGCCACGCTCTACCGGCGCGTCGCCTCGCCCATTGCGCCGCCGGCCCGGCGCTGGCTGATGCTCATGGCGCTGCTGGTGCTGGCGACCCGCTACGGCGGTAAGATCTACCCCGACGCTATGTGGGGCGACATTGGCTTCCACACCAACCGCTACGCCGAGGTGCTGCAAGGCCTAGTGCTGCTGATCTCGCGCAACCGCGGCGTCGATTTTCCCTACCCACCGGCCTTCTACCTGCTGCTGGCGCCGTTCTCGCTGCTCGGGGTAGACAAGCGTGTGCTGCTCCAGCTCGGCGGCGCGCTGCTCGACGCAGCCAGCCCGTTCCTGGTCTACACGCTGGCCATGAGTATCGATCAAAGACCAATGATGAATGACCATATGTCTGTTAATAGCGCTCGGTCTGTGGTCTCTTGTCATTCAACTTCCTGGCGGCGTGGCGTCATCGCGGCCGGCATCTACTCGCTCAGCGCCTCCGGCTATATGATCGCCTGGTGGAACTTCAGCACGCATACCTTCAGCCAGTTCGCGCACTTGCTGCTAATTACGGTGCTGGTCACCCTCTGGCCAAAATGGACGAATGACCAAAGACCAACGACCAAAGCTAGCATGACATCCTTGGTCCTTGGTCCTTGGTCCTTGGTCGGCGCGCTGTTCCTGCTCCAATCGCTGGTCTACCTGGGACACTTCGGCTTCTGGATGAACATGTCGCTGCTGGGCGGGATGGGGTTAGCGGCGCTGCTGGATCACACCATACGCGCGCGGCGGGGCTGGAGCGGATTCTGGCTGCTGCTGGCGGCCTTGGTGGTGGCGGAGCTGTTCGCGGTGCTGCTGTACTACAGCGCCTACACCGGATTGTTCATCGCCCAGGCTCAGGCCACCGCGTCGGGCGGGCTGACCGGGCTGGCCAACCGCGGGCCAACCGACCGCGCGCTGCTGTGGAAGAACTTGTGGGACGCTGGGTTTCGCACTCACTTCGGGTTCTTCCCTGTGCCGCTGGCGCTGTGCGGGCTAGCGCTGCTCTGGGGACGAACGGCCAAGGACGAAGGACCAAGGACCAACGACGGCGCACAGGCACAGAGGGCATTGGTGGTTGGTCGTTGGTCATTGGTCGTTCTGATGATCGGCACCTTCCTGATCGCGCTGCTCTTCGGCTCGCTGCCATTCATCACCGGCTCGACGCTCTCGACGCGCTGGCTGATGTTCTCGGCCTGGGCGATCGCCGTCGGCGCGGCGCTGGCGGCGCAGCTGCTCTGGCGCTCGGGGCGCGCTGGGCGCTGGATCGTGGTGCTGATGGGCAGCTACATCCTGTGGATCACCGCCAGCCAATGGCTGGGCGCTCTGGCATGGCGCATCCGGCCGCCCGAACCCTTCTAATAGTCACGACTTACGTGGTACCCCAAATATGGTCGTTCGCATATGAGTTGAGCATTCACAAATCAACTCAGAACTCTTAACTTTGAACTTTTAACTTCTCAGACGGGGAGCCTAATCTGCCGCTTCTCAGGGTCGGATTGCTCGCGGTACAGAATGGCGATGTTGCCGATCAGCCCGATCAGCGTAGCGTTCGACGCTTCGGCCAACGCCTCGGTCAGCTCGCGCTTTTCGTCTTTGAAGTCCATGAATTTGATTTTGATCAGCTCATGGGCATTGAGCTCGTGATCGATGGTCGCGTGAATCTGGTCGGTCAGGCCGTTCTTACCGATCTGGACGGCTGGCCGCAGATCGTGCGCCATCCGGCGCAAATACTGCTTCTGGGTGTTGCTAAGCTGTTTCATGTGATTCGTGCTCCATATAGTTGATCTAACACAGCTGAGCGCTCTCCCAGCTGCATCACAGCCGCTTTCAACCAATCTATCATTCGCCCTCTATTGTAATTCATTCCATGCGCGACGATACTGCTACTAAGTATTACGCCATGAGTCATCCCGTATTTAACACGGTGGCTGCGAGGGCGTGGGAATGCGCTGCGGCGCATTCCCACGCCCTCGCAGCCACAACATAAAGCGGTCGCACGTGCTGCTTCGGGGCCGCGAAGCAGCACGTGCGACCAGCAGATTGGAGGCCTCATGAAAGCTTTACTATCTGCGCGAAGATATATCATTGCCATCGCGAGCATGCTGCTGCTGATCGCCCTGGCCGCTGGCCATAATGCATATGCACAGTCTAGCGAGCGCTGTTTTCCCGAGACCTATCAGTGTATCTCCGGCCCTATCCGCGCCTACTGGGAGCGCAACGGCGGTCTCTCGATTTTTGGCTACCCGGTCTCGCCGCAGCAGGTCGAGGTGGTTGAAGGCCAGGAGTTCCCAGTGCAGTGGTTCGAGCGCGACCGGCTGGAAGATCACGGGCGCGAGGGCGTCCTGGCCGGCCGGCTGGGCGCTCGGCTGCTCGAGATGACCAATCGGCCCTGGGAGTATTTCGACAAAGTGGCCACATCCGATGTCCCGGCGCGCTGCCAGTTCTTCGCGCAGACCGGCCATAGCCTGTGCGAGCCATACCTCGGCTACTGGCGCAGGAACGGCGGCCTGGAACGCTTCGGCTACCCAGTCACGCAGCCCTTTTACGAATCGATCGAGGCCAATCGTTTCAACGTTCAGTACTTCGAGCGCCGCCGCATGGAGATTCATCCCGAGCTGCCCGGCAGCCCGATTCTGCTTGGCCTGCTGGGAAAAGCTGTGCTGGACACACCTGAGCCACCTATAAGCTATCCCGACTGCCTGCGGTATGCGCCGGCGAGCCTGCTCCCGGCGATCGAGAAGCTGCACCTGGGCGCGCCGATCGGCTGCCCTTCCGGGGCCTCTTGGGTGGCGCTCCCCGCGTCTATCCAGGCATTCGAACGCGGTTCGATGATCTGGCTCAGCGAGCGCGCGACATATCCACGCTTGATGAGCTATGCGCCGACGATCCTTACGCTGACCGATGCTGGGCCGGCCATGGGTCCGTTCGGCGACACGTGGGTGGCGGGGCAGGATCCTGATATCGCGCCTGTTAGCCCGCCACGCGCTGGGCTCTACTCGCCCTGGCGCAGTTTCGGCAAGGTCTGGATGGAGCATCCCGAGGTGCGCGACGCGATCGGGTGGGCGATCGAGCCACAGGCGCAGCCATATACGGTCGACACCCAGCTCTTCAGCACAGCGCTGCTGGTGCGTGTCAACGAGACGGGCGTGGTGTATGCGTTCGGCAACGCCAACGGCTCGCTCAACCCGCAGATTATTACGCCGTGATAGCAGTTCGATCCGCGGATTGCACGGATACGGCGGATAGAAAAGAGAGGTAAATCCGCGTCCATTGGCGTTATCAGCGGATTCTGCAACGGTGGTGCTGTCCTTCCGCGTGCAAAATCGCCTGGTACACCCGAATCCCGCTCTGCGTCACCGCCGCAGTGCTCTGGCCGGGGAAGGTGCTGTCGCCGACCAGCCAGAGGCCGCCGACGCCGGCCGCGCGCGGGCCAAGGCTGAACAGGCCGGAGGTATTCAGCAGCTGCGGCAGCCCGCCGACCATGCCGTACTGCCGCCGGGTGTAGCGCCAAAATGAGAACGGCGTGCCGGCCTGCTGGTAGCGAATGTGCCGCCGGATGTCCGGCAGCGCCAGCGCCAGCGTGTCGAGCATGCGTTCGGCCATGGCCGCTTTCTCCTCGCGGTAGCGCGCGGGGTCCTCTTTGCGCCAGCGCCACCAGCGCTCGGCGTCGGTGTGCGTCGAGACGGTGAGCGCGCGCTGGCCAGGTGGCGCGCGCCCGCGGTCGTCCGGCGGGTGGGCCGAGATGAACACGCTGTTAGCCTCGCCCAGCGGCCGGTCGTAGCAGGCGATCACCTGGTGGTGCTCGGCCAAGCCCGCCGCCATGGCCGCCTCGTCCACGCCCAGGTAGAGCGTGCAGGCGCCCCAGCCGCGCGGCGCGCTTTTGATCGCCCGCAGCAGCCGGCGCGGCGCAGCCTCGCCCAGCAGCCGCGCGGCGTCCCACAGCGTCACGTTCGCCACGATCTGATTGGCGGCGAAGCGCTCGCGTTTCTCCGTTTCCACGCCGACCGCCCGGCCGTCGCGAGTCAGGATGCGCGTGACCCACGTGCGGTAGCGCAGCTCGCCGCCGGCGCGCTCGAACGCCGCAGCCAGCGTGCGGGCCAGCGCCCAGGCGCCGCCCTCGACATAGTGCGCGCCGATTCGCGCGAAATCGAGCGCCACCGCGCCGTAGAGCCAAGCGCACTCGCGAGCAGTCGCCTGCGCGCTGATCAGCAGCTGGCCATCCACAAACGCCCACAATCGCCGGTCGGCGATCCCACGCGATTCGAGCGCCTGGCCGACGGTGCGCCAGAGTTGCGGAACAAGCAGCGCCATCTCAGGGCGAGCGCGTACGCCCATGCCCAGCAGATCCACAAGCGTCTCGGGCGGAAGTGGCGGCTGGCGCGCGGCGTAGCGCCAGGCGATGTCGGCGATTCGCTCCTGCTCGCGCCAGAAGCGCTCGGCCTCCCAGGCCTGCGCCGGAAAGGCGATCCGCCGCTCATCCTCCCAGCGTGCGTCGCCCCAACGCGTCACCCGCCGGTCGGGCAGCCAGACCTCGATCGCCCTTTCTAGCCGCCGCACCGGCCAGCTGATCCCCAGCCTTTCGGCAACCCAGTGGTGCGCCCCGCCAGGAGTGAACCCGGCAAACAGCGTCGCGCCCACGTCGAAGATATAGCGATCGCCGCCTTCGGCCCCGCTCAGGCCACGGCTCGGGCGCTTGCGCTCGAACGAGGACGCGCAGCCGCCCGGCTCGATATGCCCCTCCAGCACCAGCACCCGGTAGCCCGCGTGCGCCAGCAGCGCGGCAGCCGTCAGCCCGCCCATCCCCGCGCCAATCACAATGATGTCGTAATACGCCATGCGATGGATGCCCCGATCGTCCTCACGGTCGATGCCCGTGACACGCAAGGTGCCTATACTACGGGCAGAAAACACAATGATCGCGGCGGTCATTTCAGCGCCACTATTCGCGCTACATGTGCCCCACGCCGCCCTCTCATTCCTCACGGCTGCCTTTTTAGGCAGCCGTTTCCGCGCCCGCGGCAGGAGCCAAATTCATTTGGCTCCTGCCAACTATTGACCGCTGCATAAGCAACTAAAGATAGCTGCTGGGGAGGTGTGGGGGCGGCTTCGCCGCCCCCACACCCCCACCAAAAAGTCTAGCTATTTGTGCAGCGCTCAGTAAAGTACCGCTGCGAATCACCACATCCAGGTCACCGCGTAACTCCGTACCTAAAACGCGATAATAGAGAATTAGGACTTACGCTGTTGGCGTTTTAACGGGGGTGCGGGGCCGCAGGCCCCCGAGAACCTTCTTTTTCCACTCATCTGTGGCGGCATTGCCGCCACAGATGAGTGGAAAAATGGGGTTCTTTGGAGGGCTTTGCCCTCCAAACCTCCCAACCGCGTAACTCCTAAGAGAATAAAAAAGATCTAATGCAACATCGAATTCATTCGATACGCTTGCACACCTGTGCTAGAATAGGTGCAGCAGCTCGGC
>DATFXE010000158.1:0-4793 GCA_035258585.1 Roseiflexaceae bacterium
ACCGCGACGGCGTATTGCAGGATGTCCATTGGTACGCCGGCACGATCGGCGGGGCGTTCCAGGGCTATACCATCGGCAATGTTATGAGCGCGCAGTTCTTTGAGAGCGCCGTTCGCGCCCATCCTCAGATTACTGCCGAGATCGAGGCCGGCGAATTTGGCACGCTGCACGGCTGGCTGAAAGAGCACATCTACCAGCACGGCCGCAAGTACACCGCCGCCGAGCTGGTCGAGCGCACGACCGGCGGCCCGCTCAGCTTCGAGCCGTACATTCGCTATTTGCGCGAGAAGTATGGGGAGCTGTATAGCCTGTGATTGGAGATTGGCGATTGGCGACTAGGCAGCGGTCTTCCTAATCGCCAATCGCTAATCCCCAATCGCTATGCACTAGAGACCAGCCGCCTTGCGCAGCGCATCGGCCTTGTCGGTGCGCTCCCATGGTGCGTCGATGTCGTCGCGGCCGAAATGGCCGTAGGCCGCAGTTGGGCGGTAGATCGGCCGCCGCAGCTGGAGGTCGCGGATGATCGCGCCCGGCCGCAGGTCGAAGTGCTGGTTGATCAGCCGTAGGATGTCTTCCTCGTCGATCTTGTTCGTGCCAAACGACTCGATGCTGACCGAAAGCGGCTTTGCGACGCCAATCGCGTAGGAGACCTGTAGCTCGAAGCGGTCGGCCAGGCCAGCTGCGACGACGTTCTTGGCGACATAGCGCGCTGCGTAGGCCGCGCTGCGATCGACCTTAGTCGGATCTTTGCCCGAGAACGCTCCGCCGCCATGGCGCGCGACGCCGCCATAGGTGTCCACAATGATCTTGCGGCCGGTCAGCCCGGCGTCGCCGTGCGGCCCGCCAGTCACGAAGCGACCAGTTGGATTGACATAATATTTGGTCTTGGCGTCCAGCAGATCGGCTGGCACAACCTTGTGCATGATCTCCTCGATCACATCCTCGTAGATCTGCTCCTGGCTGACATCGCTGCTGTGCTGGGTGCTGATCAGCAGCGTATCGACCCGCACCGGCTTGCCATAGGCGTACTCGACGGTGACCTGGCTTTTGCCATCCGGCCCCAGGTAGGGCAGCGCGCCGCTCTTGCGCGCCGTGGCCAGCTCGCGGCTCAGCTTGTGGGCCAGGCTAATCGTCAGCGGCATAAATTCGGGGGTCTCATTGCAGGCGAACCCGATCATCATACCCTGGTCGCCCGCGCCGATCGCCTCGATCTCGGCCTCGGTCATCTGGCCGAGCTTGGCCTCACGGGCTTTGTCCACGCCCAGCGCAATGTCGGGCGACTGGCCGTGCAGCGAGACGATCACGCCGCAGGTATCGGCGTCGAAGCCGCTGCCGATGCCGGTGTAGCCGATCTCGCGAATGGTTCGCCGCACAATCTCCTGGATCTCGACATAGACCTCGGTGGTGACCTCGCCCATCACCAGCACCAGGCCGGTGGTCGCAGCGGTCTCGCAGGCCACGCGCGAGCGCGGGTCCTGCGCCAGAAACGCGTCCAGAATCGCGTCTGAGATCTGATCGCACAGTTTATCGGGGTGCCCCTCAGTCACCGACTCGGAGGTGAAGAACAGCTGAGGGGACTGCATAAAGGATGTAGGCATGGGATGACTCCTGAATGTACAGAAATAATTTATCGCTCCAAACTTCTCCTAAAGTTGGGGTCGCTCATCAACCGGGCAATCAGCGCACCATAGGCTGTAATAATGCCCACCACCAGCAGCAGGAACACAATGCCAATCCCTGTCGCGATCCAGCCATACAGCCGCGCGCGGCTAGGATCGACCGCGGTTTTGGCCTGAACGAGCGCGATGATCCCCACAATCAGCGGCGCCAGGCAGCTAAAGCCAGGGATGACGCATGAGCCAATCACGGTCAGGCTCACGGCCAGCGCGATCAGCCCCCAGCGGTCGCCGCCGGTGGTCGGCTGGGCGTCGGCGGGGACGGTCGTGTAGCCAGGCTGTGGCGCTGGCGGGGTCCATTCTGGTTGCTGGTTCGGGTCGTAGATCGCCATGGCTGCGCTCCCCACATATATTGCAGATTGTAGATTGCAGATTGCAGATTAAGCAAAAACATAATCTGCAATCTGCAATCTGAAATTGCTAGGTGCCTTCCTCCCACGACGACAGGTATTTGGCCTGCTCGGGGGTCAACTCGTCGATCTCGACGCCCATAGCGCGTAGCTTGAGCGCGGCGATCTCGCGGTCGACCTCTTTGGGCAGCGCGTGGACGCCATTGGCGAGCTTGCCCTTGTTCTTCTGCAAGTACTCGGATGCCAGCGCCTGGTTGGCGAACGACATATCCATGACCGCGCTGGGGTGGCCTTCGGCGCTGGCCAGGTTGATCAGCCGGCCCTCGCCCAGCAGATTGATCACTCGGCCATCCCTGAGCTTGTACTGGTCCACGAACGCGCGCGGCTGGCGTTTCTCGACGCTCATAGCCTCCAGCGCCGGGATGTCGATCTCCACGTTGAAGTGGCCGCTGTTGGCGATGATGCAGCCATCCTTCATCACCGCGAAGTCCTCGCCGTCGATCACGTCGCGGTCGCCGGTCGCCGTCACGATGAAATCGGCCACCGGCGCGGCCCTGACCATCGGCATCACGCGGAAGCCATCCATCGCCGCCTCGAGCGCCTTGATCGGATCGACCTCGGTGACGATCACATTGGCGCCCAGGCCGCGCGCGCGCTCGGCGATGCCACGCGAGCAGTGGCCGTACCCGCCGACCACAAAGGTCTTGCCGGCCAGCAGCACATTGGTGGCGCGGATGATGCCATCGAGCGTGCTCTGCCCGGTGCCGTAGCGGTTGTCGAATAGGTGCTTGGTGTCGCTGTCGTTAACGGCGATCACCGGGAACTTCAGCACGCCGTCGTTGGCCATGGCCTTGAGCCGAATCACGCCGGTGGTGGTCTCTTCGGTCGAGCCGATCAGCGTATCGAGCAGCTCGGGGCGCTGCTTCAGCACCGCCGATACCAGGTCGGCGCCGTCATCCATAGTGATATGCGGGTTATGGTCGAGCGCGGCCGAGAGGTGGGCGTAGTAGGTCGCATTGTCCTCGCCCTTGATCGCGTAGACCGGGATCTCCTCGTAGGCCACCAGCGCGGCCGCCACGTCATCTTGGGTCGAGAGCGGGTTGGAGGCGCACAGCACCACATCCGCGCCGCCGGCCGCCAACGTGCGGGCCAAATTGGCGGTCTCAGCCGTCACATGCAAACAAGCCGAGAGGCGTAAGCCCGTCAGCGGGCGCTCCTTCTCGAAGCGCTTGCGCAACAATCGCAGCACTGGCATCTCGTTCTCGGCCCAGTCGATCCGCTTGCGGCCCTGCTCGGCCAGGTTCAGGTCCTTGACATCGTAGTTGTTTGCCATTGAGGTTTGAATCTCCTTGAATAATGAGTTATGAGTTTTGAGTTTTGAGTTAGGGCACTGAGAATTCAGAACGCATTCTCTCAAAACGCAGAACTTACTTCAGGCTGGCGACCCATTCCGGGTCAACCCACAGGTCGATGTGCCCACAGGCCGTGCAGGCGGTTGCGTCGGTCGGGTAGTGCTCGTTGTAGACGACGCCAAGCGAGCGGTGGGCCTGGCCGGGCGCGATCGCCGAGGGCTTCTCGCCGCCGGTTGGCCCGTGGTCCTCGATCAACACCACCTGCTTGACCGCGCCGCCGCAGGCAGAGCAGACACGTTCGTTCATCCTTCTACCTCCACTGCGTGCCCCGTGCGTGTGCTACGCAGCAGAGCCTCAATTGTTGCCATATTGTCCAGCGTCTCGATCAGCGGCATCTCGGGCAGCCCGTGGTCGCCGTGCCCCGCCGCAACTAGCCGGCCGAAGCCCTCGGCCTCAAGCCGATATTGATTGATCGGCGGAAATTCGATCTCCTCGACGGTGCTGATCACGCCCCACTGCATACTTACGTCCTATTTTGGGCGTATGCCGGGGGCGGGTGACGAGTGCCGAAAACCGCGTCAGCTGTCACTCGGCACTCGTCACCGACTCGGCCAGTGCCTCGATCTCCGGCGCCGGGCCGAAGGCGGCGGCGTAGCGCTCGGCGAAATCGGCCGGCGTGTAGGTGTGTTCCTGGCAGCCACGCTGCTCGATCGCGTAGGCGGCAGCCAGCGCGGCTACCCGGCCGGTCACGCCAAGTGGGAAGCGCCGCGCCAGGCCGAAGACCAGCCCGCCCAGGTAGGCATCACCGGCACCGGTGGGATCAACCACATCACCGATCGGGGCGATCGGGATATGCAGCCCCTGGCCATTGGTTTGGCTAGTGTAAAGCGTCGAGCCCTGTTCGCCGCGTGTGATCACCGTTAGCGGCGCGGATGCGATCAGGTCGGCCTCGCTCTTGCCGGTCTTCTGGGCCATCATGGCGAACTCATAATCGTTGCCCACCAGCACGCTCGCGCCGGTCAGCCCGGCCAGGATCTGCTCGCTGTCCAGGCGCGGAGTCTGCTTACCGGGGTCGAACAGGAACGGGATACCGTGCGTGCGGCACTCCTCGGCATAGCGCGACATCGCGTCGGGGTCGGTTGGCGAGATCACCACCAGATCATCGGCGCCGAGGCCGAACTCGAGCAGCGAGAGGTGCTTGGAATGGGCCATCGCGCCGGTATAGAAGGCGACGATCTGATTGTTCGCTTTATCGGTATTGATGAAGCAGGAGGCCGTAAACTCGTCCTCGATCAGTTTGATGCCGGAAGCATCGATCCCCTGATGCTCCATCCAGGCGCGGTATTCGCCGAAATCCTGGCCCGCCGTCGCCACCACCAGCGGGCGCTCGCCCAGCAGGGCTAGCGTGTAGGCGA
>DATFXE010000159.1:0-7300 GCA_035258585.1 Roseiflexaceae bacterium
TCCAGGCGACGATCGAGGAGGGGCTGAAGGAGGTCGCCCGGCTGCTGCCGCGCGCCAACGAGGCGCGCCGCGAGCCAGTGCCGGTGAGCGAGCTGGCGCTGGCGCTGCAGTGCGGCGGCAGCGATGGGTTCAGCGGCATCACCGCCAACCCGGCGCTGGGCCACGCGGTCGATCTGCTCGTCCAGCAGGGCGGCACGGCGGTGCTGAGCGAGACGCCCGAGGTCTACGGCGCCGAGCACCTGCTGACCCGCCGCGCCGTCAGCCGCGAAGTCGGCGAGAAGCTGATCGGGCAGATCCGCTGGTGGGAGGCGTATACCGAGCGCGAGGGCTTCGTGATCGACAACAACCCGGCGCCCGGCAACAAGGCCGGCGGGCTGACCACGATCTACGAGAAGTCGCTGGGGGCGGTGGCCAAGGGCGGCAGCATGCCGCTCCAGGCAGTCTACGACTACGCCGAGCCGATCACGGCGCGCGGTTTCACGTTCATGGATACACCCGGCTACGATCCGGTCTCAGCGACCGGCCAGGTGGCCGGCGGGTGCAACATCATCGCGTTTACCACCGGCCGCGGCAGCTGCTTCGGCTTCAAGCCTGCGCCCAGCATCAAGGTAGCCAGCAACAGCGTGACCTACGACCGCATGCAGAGCGATATGGACATCAACGCCGGCCGCATCCTGGATGGGGTCAGCATCGAGGAGGTCGGGCGCGAGATCTTCGAGAAGGTCATAGCCGTCGCCTCGGGCCAGCCCAGCCTGAGCGAGGCCCAGGGCATCGGCGAGGAGGAGTTCAACCCGTGGATCCTGGGCGCGACGATGTAGGGTTGAACATGGGCCATCCCATATTTAACACGGTCGCTGCGAGTACATGGGAATGTGCCGCAGCGCATTCCCATGTACTCGCAGCCACAAAATAAAGATGAGCATTATTGCCCATTCCAGGGCTTGAGCAGCTCGCGCCCAAGCAGGCCAAGCTGGACCTCGTAGGGTGTGCCGGCGTTTTCAGCGAAGTACTCGAAGCGCGCGCGCTCGAAATACTGTACGGTGTAGGGTTGGCCGTTGTCTGCCCGCGTGGCCTGGAAGGGCTGTGTGATCGGCTGACCTAGCAGCGCTAGCCCGCCTAATTGCTCCCAGCGCTCGCGGAACGGCGGGCAGAGGCTGTGTCCGGTCGGCTCGAAAAAGACGCAGTCTGGTGGCGCGTCCGCGACCTTCGGCTGAGTCTGCCAATCCACGCCGAAGCGGCTCAAGATCGCTGCGCCCAGCGGTCCGAGCTGGACCTCATAGGGTGTGCCGGCGTTTTCAGGGAAGTACTCGAAGCGTGCGCGCTCGAAGTACTGGACCACGTGCGGCCGGCCGTGCCCGGCCTCCGGCTCGACGATCTCCTCGGTCAATGGGTAGCCAAAGCGTGACAGCCCGCCGTTGGCCTCCCAGTAGGCTTGAAACGAGCCGCGCAGCGAGTGGCCGCTCTCCGGGAAGAACTGCGCGCCCGGCGCAGCCGGCGGATCGTACTCAATATATGTCGGCGCGCCCTGCTCGTCGATCGCGAGCGTCAGCGTACCATCCTGAGGGTAGAGCACATAGCGCGCGCCGCCGTTCCAGTATCGCACCAGCGCCTCGCGGCAGTCGCAAGCGATCGACACGAGATGCTGGGTCGCGTCGGTGTTCCACAGGACGTCCACGCGCCGCGGCCCACCGAAGCGATACCAGTAGATGTTCGGCAGGTCTGGCCGCTGGCCGTCGGCGGCCACCTCCTGAAATGTCAGGCCAGCCAGCTCATTCGTCAGCGCGCGGTAGGCCAGAAAGGCCGGCTTTCGCAACGACGGGCTATTTGCGTCCAGCGGGAAGCCACGCCGCAGCAGGCCATAGTTGAACTCGAAGTAGTTCTCATTGTAGACCGGCTGGTCGTACGGCGCGCTTGGTGCCGTGTCATTACGGAAGTCGTACCAGAAGATCTTCTCGACACTCGGCTGGGCGATCGCCATGACGTACAGCCGTGCCAGGAATTGAGCCTGCTGATCCTCGTTGACGCCCGGCCAGCCCTGGCTGCTCGCCCAGCCCACCTCGGTCAGCCAGACTGGCCGTGTGCCGTACTTGAGCATCAAATTGTCCAGCCTGGCCATCTCCTCCGGAAAGGTCGCGGCGTGATCGCGACGCCAGGGCGCACCCTCTGGCGCGTCGGGGCGGTAGGGATGGATCGCCAGCACGTCGAAGCTGTTCCAGGCGCCGACCTTCCCCAGCGCATCCAGGTAGTCGAAGTAATCGTAGGTTGTCGGCGAAGGCGGGTAGCCCCAGACGGCTGCCATCCCGCCCAGTACGATCACCGCCTGCGGATCGGCCGACTTAGCCGCGTCGCGGGCGACGCTCAGGACTCGCGCGTAGTCCTCGATCCGGTATAGCCCGCTCTCGTAACCCGAGACCGATAGATTGGGCTCGTTCCAGATCTCCCAGTGCTTGACTGCGCCACCACGCCCGAAATGGGCAACCGTCTGATAGACATAATCTCCCCAGTCTTTGATCCAGGCCTCAGGCGGTGGATTCTGGCCTTTGAACCAGGCCGGGTTGTAATCCAACAGGCCGAGGATGCGGATGCCTGCGGCATGTTGTGCGCCGATGCTGTGCTCGTAATCGTAGAAGCCGCTGCCATCGCCGCTCCACTGAAATGGCCCACCCGGCTCGCGCTGGACCTTATCCCAGAAGATCTCCTCGCGCGACCACTGCACGCCAGCCTCGCGCATCAGCGCGACGTAGGCGTCGATCTCGTCGGCACGCACGCGATTGCCTACAGCGGTGACCATTCCAAATGGGGTGCTCTTATCGCGCCAGGGCAGCCGGTCGGCTGCGGCGCGCCGGACCGAGACAAACGTAGTTGCGAGCAGCACAGCCACTAGGATGATACCGATACCCTGGCGACGACGGATGGAACGTGGCACAGGATCTCCTTTCGCATATTGCAGACTGCTCTTCGTAGTTCCCGCGTTGCGCTCCTTATGGCTCACTCCAAGAGAAGAGGATAGCATAGCAGGCGACCTACGACGAACCGGCGTTCGTGACAGAAGGATGACAGCAGGAGAAAGATACTACACCCCCCGAGATGAGCCAGGGGCGCGGTGCTAAGTATGGAGATCTCTACAAGATGAGTGAGACCTGGTGAGGTAGCTGTAATACACAGGCCGAAGGGCTCAGAGTCAACTTGTGCGAGTAATGGTATACTTTGGCCACACACCCACGACCGTATGATATGGTACGAAACCCAGGAGCAGCGAGGAACGCCGCGATGCCCGCCCAGAATATCTCGACGCCCCCGACAGATATCGTCGACCCCGAGGCGGTGCGCCGCGTCCACGCGCACCCGCTTGCCGACGGCATGGCGGCGCGGCTGGCCCAGACCTTCAAGGCTCTGGCCGACCCGACCCGCGTGCGCATGCTGCACGCGCTCTCACACGCCGAGCTATGTGTGGGCGACCTGGCGGCCGTGCTGGAGATGAGCGAGTCGGCCGTCTCGCACCAGCTGCGGCTGCTGCGCAGCCTGCGCGTCGTGCGCGCGCGCCGCGACGGCAAGCTGGTCTTCTACACGCTCGACGACGAGCATGTCGCGCGGCTGTTCCAGATCAGCCTGGAGCACCTGGGGCACGAGTAAGATGAAGGACCAAAGACGAAAGACCAACGACCAAGGTTGGCCATCTTCGGTCGTTGGTCGTTGGTCCTTGGTCAAAAGACCGACTATGCGACTCTCTACACTTAACCCAGCTGCCGCGCGATCTGCGCCGCGTGGATGTAGTCGTGGCTGACCATATGCGCGATGTGCGCCCCGATCGTGATACGGCCCTGCTCCTCGTGCCGGCCGGGCCGCTCCCAATCGGCGGGCGCCAGCGCTTCCAGATCGGCGATGTGTGCGGCCCGCAGACGCAGGAATGCCTCGAGCGCGGCGCGTAGATCATCCCCGGCATAGTTGCGCTCGCGCGCCCACTGCTCCTGGTCGTAGCCGGGCAGAAACGGCTCGGCTTCGTCGCGCATCGCCTGCGTGCGCTCGATCGCGCGCTCCTCGGCATCGCGCAGGTGGCAGACCACCTCGACCACCGACCAGTTCTCGTCGCCGCCGCGCGCGGCCTGGGCCCGCTCCGGCGTGACTTCGCTCAGCAGCGCTTGCAGCACCTCCGGCGCGGCACGATAGGCATCCAGCAGATCTTTTGAAGTGTCGTACATCTTGCTTTCTCCAGCTGACGAATGACCAACGACGAAGGACGAAAGACCAAGGACTGTTCGCTTCGTCTTTGGTCTTTCGTCCTTGGTCAGCTCGGGATCCTAGAGACTCGCTTTCACCAACTGCGCGATATCGGTCGGCAGCTTGGCCACCTTGACGCCCACGGCCTCGAGCGCGGCGATCTTCTCCTGGGCGGTGCCCTCGCCGCCGGATATGATCGCTCCGGCGTGGCCCATGCGCTTGCCGGGCGGGGCCGTCTGCCCGGCGATGAAGCTGACCACCGGCTTCGTCACGCGCTCCTTGATATAGCGCGCGGCATCCTGCTCGGCCGTGCCGCCAATCTCGCCGATCAGCACGATCGCCTTGGTCTCGGGATCGTCCTGGAACAGCTCCAGCACGTCGATGAACGATGTGCCAATAATCGGGTCGCCGCCGATGCCGACGATCGTGCTCTGGCCCAGCCCGAGCCGCGTCAGCGCGTCGACCGCCTCGTAGGTCAGCGTGCCGCTCTTCGAGACCACGCCGACCGGGCCGGGTGTGGCGATGTTGCCGGGGATGATCCCGACCTTTGCCTGGCCGGGCGTCAGCAGACCGGGGCAGTTCGGGCCGATCAGCCGCGCGCCGCGCTCGCGCACCACCGCGTAGGCCGCAACCATGTCGTTGGCCGGCACGCCCTCGCTGATGCAGACGATTAGCTCCAGGCCGGCCTCGGCCGCCTCGACGATCGCGTCGGTGGCGTTGAGCGGCGCCGGGACGTAGATGATCGAAGCATTGGCGCCGGTGGCCTCGACCGCCTCGCCGACCGTGTTGAACACCGGCACCTTGCCATCCACCGCCATCTGCCCACCACGGCCGGGCGTGATACCGCCGACGACGTTCGTGCCATAGGCCAGCATCGCCCGCGCGTGGAATGTGCCCTCGTTGCCGGTGATGCCCTGCACCAACAGGCGGGTGTTTTTATCGACCAGGATGCTCATAGTGCCTCTTCTTTCGGCTTCCAGGCGGAACTGCAACGTATCCTAGCACAAAGGCGATGGGGTGACAAGGCCGGGAGTAAGCAGTAAGCAGTGCCCCCTGCCTCCTGCCTACTGTCTCTTGCCGAAGATCGCCCGCCCGACCCGCACGATCGTCGCGCCTTCCTCGATCGCCACCTCGAAATCGTCGGTCATACCCATCGAGAGCGCCGACCAGTCGGCGGCCGGAAAGCGCCGGGCCAGCGCGTCGCGCAGCCGCCGGGTCGAGCGAAAGGTCGGCCGCGCCGCCTCGGGGTCCTCGCCCCCTGGGGCGATCGTCATCAGCCCGCCGACGCGCAGATGAGGCAGCGCCAGCAGCCGCTCCACCTCGGCGAAGAAGCTGTCGCGTAGCTCCGGCCGCTGCTCCCAACCAGCCAGCACAAATCCATCCTTGCTGGCCTCGCCCGAGACGTTGACCTGCAACAAGACCGGAAGAGGAGTGGGGGGGTAAGGGGGTAGGGGTGTAGGGGACGGTGGATTACTCCCACTCTCCCCTACACCCCTACTCCCGCTCTCTGGTGCAGTCACATGGCGATCCAAAGCGACGGCCAGGTGCAGGCTATCGACGGAGTGAATCAGGTCGAACAGCGCAGCGGCACGGCGCGCCTTGTTGCTCTGGAGATGACCGATCAGGTGCCAGGTGATTGCGTCTCGATCGGCATGGAGCGCGGCGATCTTCGGCTCGGCCTCCTGTACGCGGTTCTCCCCGAAGTCGCGCAGTCCGGCGGCGAGCGCACGCGCCACCAGCTCGGGCGGGTGGGTCTTGGTCACGCCGACCAGCCGTATCTCTTCAGGTGAGCGGCCCGCGCGCCTGGCGGCGGCTGCAATGCGCCCCTGCACAGCCTCGACTTGTGCGGCGATCACGTCCATCATCGAACCCTCGCACAATACAATCCTCATTATACTTCAGGTTCAGCTTTGACATCCGCCGACAATGCTTCTAGAATCGGGCATATGCAGCTTTTACATTCAGACACCGAGGAATGCGATGCCCACAATCCGCAAGAGCGTCATTCGTGTCCTATTCATCTGCTCAGGCAATATCTGCCGCTCACCGATGGCCGAGGCGGTCTTTCGACACATGGTCGCGCGAGCCGGTCTGTCGAGCAGGATCGTAGCCGACTCGGCAGGCACAGGCGGCTGGCACGTCGGCGAACAGCCGCACCACGGCACGCGCCGCATCTTGCGCGAGCGGGGCATCGACTACACCCACGCTGCCCGGCAGGTCGCCGCGGATGACTTCATGCGCTTCGACTATTTGATCGCGCTCGACAGCGGCCACCTGTTCGAGCTGCGGGCGCGCGCCGAGCGGGCCGGCGCACACCTGGCGCGCCTGCTGGATTTCGCGCCCGATGCTTCAACGCGCGACGTGCCCGACCCCTACTACGACGGTCGCTTCGCCGAGGCCTATACCCTGATCGAACAGGGCTGCCGCGGCCTGCTCGACTACATCATAAAAGAAGAACAATTGAAAGTTAAAGCGTTAGATAGTTGAAGGTTGAGACGTTCAAACCTTCAACCTGCTAACCTCGAACGGTGCACATGGATTCAATCATCGCCGAAGCGCTGCGGCTGGCGGGCGACTCGACGCCCCTTCGCGCTCAGGCGGCGGTTGGCGGGGGCAGCATCAGCCAGGCCACGCGCCTGCGCACCGATCGCGGCGAGTATCTGCTCAAAGCCGGCGGGCCTGGTCTGCCGGGCTTCTTCGCGGCCGAGGCACGCGGGCTGGGGCTGCTGGCCGCGACGGGCGCCGTGTGGGTGCCCGCCGTGCTGGCCTACCGCGATAGCGCATCGCCGCACGTTGAACATTCAAATGTTCAAACAGCTCGCCCTGAGCTTGCCTGCCCTGAGCTTGTCGAATGGGTCGAAGGGTTCGAACGCTCAAACGTCGATATGGGCTTCATTCTGCTCGAATGGCTGGCCGCCCCAGCTCATGCCGACCGCGCCAGCGCGGCCGAGGCGCTCGGCGCGCAGCTGGCGGCGCTGCATTGCGCGACGGCCACGGCCTACGGACTCGACCACGACAACTACATTGGTGCAACACCTCAGCCCAATGGCTGGATGGCTGGTTGGAGCAGCTTCTTTCGCGA
>DATFXE010000160.1:0-10890 GCA_035258585.1 Roseiflexaceae bacterium
CCAGGCGGTCTGCCGCGAGCTGAGGATCGCCGACAGCGTGATCTTCACGGGACTCCAGCCAGCCCAGCGTGTGCCGCTGTATATCAACCTGGCCGACGTCTGCGTCTCGCCATTCCCGCCTTCGACCTTCTCACGCTACAACATCACGATGAAGGTGTTCGAGTATATGGCCTGTGGCAAGCCGACGGTGATGTTCAACCTGGCCGGCACGCAGTCGCTTGTGCCGCCCGGAAGTGGCGGCATCGTCTATGTCGATTCGCACATCGACATGTGCCTGGCGATCGACCGTCTGCTCCAGGATGATGCCGAGCGGGCGCGCCTTGGAGCGGCCGGGCGCGCGCTGGTGGCCGGGCGCTTCTCCTGGGATCGCGTCGGGCAGGATCTCGAACGGGTGCTGCTCGACCTGCGCGCCAATCGATCGGGCGGCTGGGAGGCTATGCGCCGATCGATCGACAAGGAGCCGCTGCTGTAATGGCGCGCGTGATTTCAACACCACAAGTTGACATAAATATTCTCGATCGGGCGCTGGATATGCCCTGGGCGGCGGCAAATGAGCTGCGTCGCATGGCCGCGCTGCCATACATCCGGCTGCTGTTTAGCCTGCACGGTCTGGGCTGGGGCCGGCGCTGGCGCATTCTCGGCATGCCGATCGTCCAGCGCTATCGCGGCAGCCGGATCATGCTCGGCGACGGGCTGGAGCTGCGCTCATGGCGATCCAGCAACCCACTGGCGCCGATCCACCCGGTGGTGCTCGCGACGCGCTCGGCGAGTGCGCTGATCCAGGTCGGCCGCGACGTCGCGATGACTGGTGCGGCTCTGGTTGCCGCCGAGCGAATCATTATCGGCGACCGTGTGCTGATCGGCGCGAACGCTACGATCGTCGATACCGACTTTCACCCGCTCGACCCGGCCGCGCGGCGCCACGATATGCTGGCAGGCGAACGCGCCGCGGTAGTGATCGAGGACGACGTGTTCATCGGAATGCGCAGCCTGATCCTGAAGGGCGTGCGGGTCGGCGCGGGCAGTGTCGTCGGCGCCGGCAGCATCGTCACACGCGATGTCCCGGCCGGCGCGATCGTCGCTGGTAATCCCGCGCGCGTCGTGCGGCGGTGACAACTTTTGATGGCTGTTAGCCTACGGCAGCATAGCGCTTTCGCCTGTGACAGATGAAAAACGGCGAGGCTCAATGTCGACATCGTAAAGCTGCATCGAACCTTAGCTTAGTTCCGATTCAATCTATATTTCGTTTTTCGCTCTGCGAGCGAAAAACGAAATATAAAAAGAAGGAAAAGTACCCCTGCGAACATCCTTGCCTGGGCGCTGCGTAAGTCGTGTTATTTGGAGAATTCATAACGATGTCACAGCCTTCATATTTGGTCATTTCACCAGCTATCCCCGAGCCGCTCGACGCGGCCGATGCGCCGCTGGTCTCGTTTTGCATCCCAACCAAGAATCGCGAGCGCACGATCGAGGCGTGCCTCCAGAGCATTCGTGCTCAGGTTTACCCGCGGCTTGAGATCATCGTGATCGACAATGGCTCGACCGATCGCACTGCCGAGATCGCGCGGCGCTACGCCGACGTCGTCGAGCACAGCGATCAGCCGCTTGGCGCTGTGCGGCAGCGATCGATCGAGCTAAGCCGCGGCGGGATCCTGGCGATGTTCGACGACGATATTATTCTTCCGCATCCGCAGTGGCTCTCACGCGCGGTGGCGGCCTTCCAACTCGACTCGGGCGCCAGCACGGTCTGGCCGGTGCTGATTCCGCCATGCGGCGCCAACTGGGTCACGCGCTGCTTCTTCGATTTGAACGAAGCGATCTTTCTGGCCCGCCGGCGCAGGTCGAGCGCGGCCTTCGGCGGCGGCAATTCGTTATTCCGGCGCAGCGCGGTCGATGCGATCGGCGGGTTCAGGCCCGACCTGTGGTTCTGCGACGATTTCGAGATCGCGATCCGACTGAAAGAGGCTGGATTTCGCGTCATTCTGCATGCGGACCCGCTGATCCACGATACGATGTTCTCGCTGCCCGAGCTGTACCGCAAGCAGCAATGGGGCGCAGGATCCGTGGTCGCGCACGGGATCGAAAACCTCGGTCAATCCTACTGGGATGCCTTCTACGAGCAGTATCTGGTCGGGTTTGGCGCCATGCTCAGAGGCCTGATCATCGAACGCAAACCCTGGTGGCTGGCGTACCCGCTGCTGGTCGGCGCCAAGACCATTCCCTACGCCCGGGCGATCGTCACACGCGAGTTTGGCGCCTGGAAGCGCCAGGTGGCTCAATGAGAGAGCGAGCCGGGCGAGACATCGTTAAGTTGGTGATCCCGCGCGTGACCCAGGAGTTCTTTCCGGTCGTATCCGGGCCGGCCAACCAGGCGCTGGCACTCTCGGCCGGGCTGGAGCGGTTGGGGATCGCCTCGCCCGTGCTGACAACCACGCCGGGTAGCGATCCGCGTGTCGAGGCGGCTGGCGTGAGGGTCGAGCGCTTTCGCCCGGTGCTGGCGGCGCCGAACTTCCGGCCATCGCTCGCGCTCCAGCGCCACCTGCTGCATACTCCCGCGTCGGCGCTGCACATTCATGGCTGGCGCAACCCGGCTTCGGATAGCGCGATCGTCGCCGCCCGTAGGCGCGGCATCCCGATCGTGCTCCAGGCCCATGGCATCGCCTACGGGTATCGCTACTCGCGCGAGTCGCCGCTGATCGCCGCGCCGCGCGGCCTCTACGACGCGGCTATCCGCCGCTATGTGACCCGCGTGGCCGACATCGCGGTTGCCGGCACGGCAGCCGAGTCGGCCGAGCTGCGCGCGTATGGCTTCCCTGCGGAACGGATCGTCGTCATTCCAATCGGGGTCGATCCGGCGTTCTTCGCCCAGCGCCCGCAGTTGCCTGCGCAAGATGATTTATGTTTGCTGACAGTCGGCCGGCTCGGCCCGCGTCGCAACGTGGAGCAGCTGATCGGCGCGCTCGCGGTGCTGCGCGCCTGGGGGGTGATGGCGCGGCTGCGGGTGGTCGGGCCGGAGGTGCGCCTGGCGGCGGGCGAGCCAGACGGATACCGCGTATGCCTGCGGCAACTGGCCGAGCGGCTGGGCGTGGAGGACCTGGTGACATTCACCGGCCCGCGCCATGGCGCCGCCTTGCTGCAGGAGTATCACGCCGCCGACATCTTTGTCTGCGCCACGCTGTACGAGAACTTCGGCCAGCCGATCGCCGAGGCGGCCGCCACCGGGCTGCCGATCGTCGTGACGCCCACCGGCGTTGCGCTCGATCTGCCGCGCGACCTGGCCGACGAGGCGCTGGTGCCGTTTCATGACCCGGTGGCGATGGCGGTTGCGATTGGCAGGCTGCATGCCGACCGCGAGCGACGCCTGCGCCGCGGCGAAGCCATACGGCGCTATGCGGCGGCAGCGTTCGATTGGCGCACGATTGTGCCGCGCTATGTCGATCTGTACGAGGAAGTAGCCCAGCGGGCTGCCCGCCGCGCCCAACCTTATCAAAAGGTGAGGTCATGGTGAGCAATCCTTTTTTCGTCACGATGCGCACGCTCGCCGAGCGTGGCAGCCGCAACGAGCTACTCAAGCGCCGGCTGCCCGCTCGCTTCGGCGGCGACACGCTGTTCGTCTCGCCGGGCGCGCTGCTCAAGCTGTGCTGGCCGCTGCTCGAATCTGCCGATCCTGCCTTGTTCGCCTGGGCCACTGAGTTCGTGATGCCGGGTGATGTGGTCTGGGACACCGGCGCGAACGCGGCGTTCAATACGCTTGCGCTACCCCCAAGGGCGAAATAGATGTCACGACCGACGATCGCCAACCTGTCGATTTTTCAAGCCCTCGGCCTGCTCGTCAGCGCTGGCGGCGGCAGCCTGGTCTGGTTCGCCGCCGCGACCCTGGCGCGCCCGGCCGATCTGGGCGCGCTCGGGCGCGTCGCGAGCACCAGCGCGCTGGTGGCCGGGCTGGTCACGGCCGGGCTGGGCCAGTTTTTGCTGACGATCATTCGCTCATCGCCGACGGCGCGGGTTCGGGCATATCTCTGGATGAGCATACTGGCCGGCGCGATGCTCTCGGCGCTGGTGGCCGGCTGCGTCGGCGCATGGCAGAGCGGCCGGCTCGACCTCGCCGCGCTCGCGACCGGATTGCTGGCCGGTGGGATCGCCGTGACGAATATCCAGGATGCGCTCTACCTGGGCGTCGGGCTGGCCCGCGATGTGCCGGCCAAGGGCGCCGCAATCGTCCTGGCGCGGCTGGTGCTGCTGGCCTGCGCGCTTGTCGCGCTCGATCTGACCAGCCTGCTGCTGGCTTTTGTAATCTCGCAGCTTGGCGTGGCGCTCGGCTGGCTCGCCGTGCGTGGGCCGGGAGCATTTCAACGCCACCAGCCGCTGCTGGGCGAGCAGCTGGCGCACAGCGGCGCGCGCGGGACGCTGGCGTTCAGCTACCTGTACTCGATCTCGGCCGCCGCGATTCTCACTGGCGTGCCGGCGCTGGTAACCAGCCTGGCGCCGCCAGAGCGCGCCGGCGCGTTCTTTCTCGCCTGGACGGTCGCCGGGGTTCTCTCGGGGATCTCGGTCGCCGTCGCGAACTCGGTTCTGGCAGTCGCGCCCGACGCCGACGACCCCGTCCGTCAGCTGGCGCGGGTGCTGGTGGTCGTTGTGGCGGGGCTGTGCGCCGCTGGCGCACTGGTCGCCTTTGTGCTGCCCGATCTGCTGGTGCTGTTCAGCCCGCGCTACCGCAGCATGACCGATCAGCTCGCGATGCTGGCGGCCGGCCAGATCGCCTTTGGCGGCGCGATCGTCTCGCTAGCGGTATACCGCGCCCTGTCACGCGATCGCTACCTGATCGCCGTGCTGGTCGCCTGGCCGCTGCTTGTCGTCGGCGGCGTGGCGTTGGGCCTCCGCGAAAGCGGGGTCGATGGTGGTGCGACCGGGTTTATGGCCGGGAATCTGATCGCGGCGGTCGCGATCTGTCCGCTGGCCTTCAGAGTAGCGCTCGCCTATGGACGGGGGCTGGCTGGTCTGCCAGCGGAGGTGATGCGTTGAGCCAGCAGATCGCAAGCTACAGGTCACAAGTAACAGAGCGCAATGCTGCTGTGACCTGCGACCTGCGACCTGCGCCGAACATTGGCGGCGTGCGCTACCTGGGCGCCTACCTGCCCAGCTACGCGCGCCATCGGGTGATCCAGCGCGGGCTGTACGAGCTGGGCGTGGAAGTGGAAGAGATCGTGGATCGCGGCGGGCTGCCGGCGCGCTGGTGGCGGCTGGCTCAGGCGCTGCGCCGCACCCCGGCCCGCACGCCGATCGTCGTGGGCGAGGCCGGCAACTACTTGACGCCGGTGCTGCTCGAGGCGCGCCGTCTGGGCCTTCCGCTGCTGTTCGACCCATTCATCTCGCTGCGCGACAGCATCGAGGACACCGCATCTGGCTGGCGGCGGGCGACGCTCGCTCCGCTGCTGGAAGTGATCGACCGGCTTAACAATTGGGCCGCTGGCGCGGTGATCCTGGACACGCCCCAAACCCGGGCCTACTTCGTCGAGCGGCTCGGGCTGAGCCCGGCCAAGGCGCATGTAGCCTATGTCGGCGCGGAAACCAACCTGTTTCACCCGCGCCCGCGCCCCGAACGCGCGAATGGGCCGGTTCGCGTGCTCTTCTACGGTACCTTCATACCGCTCCAGGGCATCGATATCATCATTCGAGCTGCGGCTGAGCTGCAGCGCGAGACGCCCGACGTGCAGTTTCAAATCGTCGGCAGCGGGCAAACCAGTGTCGAGATGCGCGCCCTGGCCGACCAGCTCCAGACGCGCAACGTTACATTTGGCCCCGCGAGCGTGCCCTATCAGCAGCTGCCCGAGCTGATCGCGAGCGCCGACATCTGCCTGGGCATCTTCGCCGATCGGCCGAAAACGGCGCGCGTCATTCCCAATAAGCTCTATCAATGTGCAGCCATGGGCCTTCCCGTCATCACGGCCAACACGCCGGCGATTCGAGCTGCCTTTGGCGCGGGTGAGCTGGCGCTGGTGCCGCCTGGCGACCACCAGGCGCTGGCGGCCGCCATACTGACGCTGGCCGCCGACCAAGAGCAGCGCCGGCTGATTGGGACAGCCGGTATGCGCGCTGTTCACTCACGTTACAGCCCGCGCATTGTCGCAACACAAGTTCTGGAGGCATGTCAGTCAATTCTATGATCAGTTCTCTACTGACCCGCAAGACATTCTCTGAAGCCATTCAACCGCTGCTGCTTTCCACACGCACGCGCTGGTTCTGGTCGGGCCTGATCGTCGGTGCAGTGCTGGCGCTGGGCTTCCTGATCCGTCAGCCGGCCGAGCCAGGGCTCTCGCGCGTCGAAGGCTTCTATACGCCGAACGTGCAGTATGGCGCCTGGTACCTGGCCAACCATCGGACGCTATTCGCCCCGACTGACGAGCTGCCGGTGCTATCGAACTACACATCGGGACTCAACTATGGTGCGGTGGATTACACCTACACGTTTCTGACCGGCTCGGCGTTGATTCTGAGCAACATCACCGATGTCGAGCGGATCGGGCAGGTCTACCTGCTGTCGCCCTGGCAGGGCCTGCTGCTGATTCCGCTGGCGGTGCTGGCGGTGTACGGCCGATTCGCTCGGCTGTTCCAGACATGTGTCTCGCCGACGCATGTCGCGCTTCTGTATGCCTTCGCGGCCTTGCCGAACTACCCAATGGTGATGTGGTCGAGCTCGGGCGGTTTTGCGACGCCTCTAGGATGGGCGCTGTTCTATCTGATCTATATCGCAGTGCTGTCGCGCAGCCGCGAGCCGCGCCACACTTGGCAGTGGGCGTTGCTGGTCATGCTTGGGGTGCTGCTCATTCAGCCGACCTACCACACGGCAGCCCTGGCGTTGACCGTTATTCTGATCGCGATCTGGGGAATTCAGCGCGCGTTTGGGAAACAGTATATCTCTTGGGGCATTGTGCGGATCACGATCTTGGTGTTCGTGACCTTCCTGATGTACCACGCTGTCACGCTTTTCAACGACTATGGCCGCTTTTTCTTGCGCTTTCTCTCCGACATCTACCGTGGAAATGATCAGGAACGGTTGCGGTATAGCCTGACGGGCGGGAACCTGGATATCTGGTGGTATGTCGTCAACTACGCGGCCGTTTTGTTTCCGGTCGCCTGGCTGGGGCTGATCGTCGTGCGGCGGCGCTTTCGCTCCGAGCAGGACACGGCGGCGAGCGTATACCAGTTCATCTGGCTACTGGCGCTGCTGCCGCTCGTCGCGCTGCTGTTCGCCTGGGATGGCGTCTTTGGCGCCTACGCGCGTACCTTGCAATATGGCACACTGTTGGCCCTGGCCAGCGCAGCTCTGCTGCTGGTGACGCGGCGTGGCGCGGTCGTGCCGCTGGCGCTGGCGGCGCTGATCTGCGTTGTGAGCTCGGTGATCTCGATGCACACGCTGGACGCCAGCTCCAGCAACTACCTGACCACCGACGAGCGCGCCGCGCTCGCCTGGCTGGGCCGCCAGCGCGGGTGTGATGCGGTGCTGTTCACCGATTATCGCGTCGGCACTGCCTATGGCTACGAGGGCTGCTTCGCCGTCGCCGGCCCAACCGCCGGCCCGCTCAGCGCGCGTGGACAGATCGGCGTGCTGCCGGCGCTGTTCTACGATGCCGATCGCGCCAGGCTCGCGCAGGCGATCGACACGCTTGTGACCACCGATCGGCGCCGGCCGGACCTGATCCTGATGTCGCGACGGTTTCTCGACCCGCAGATCGGCATCGTGCTGCCCGATACGCGGTTGAAGCCGATGACCGAGGCGCAGTGGACCACCTACCGCGATCTGCCCGGCTGGACGCTGATTTTCGAGAATGATTCCACCATGGTGCTGGCGCGCCGGCAAATAGGAGAACACCAATGATTGCTCGCATTCGGCCGCTCATTTGGCCGGCGTTGATCACCCTCGCGGTGCTGCTCGCTCCACTGGCGCCGCTCCCGCTGAACTTCTGGCTCGCGCTATCCGCCGCGCTGCTGGGACCTGGCCTGGGAGTGCCGCGCCTGCTCTTTCCGAAACGCTTGCTATCGCTCCCGGAGACACTGCTGATGACCTGCATCGCTAGCATGTTCTTGGAGAGCGCCATCCTGGCGATCGTGAATGTGAGCGGCGTGTTATTATCGCCGATCGCGATCGGCGCGGTGATTTTGGCGCCAACCTATCTGCTGGCGATCGCCGCCGCCCTGCGCGAGCGATTCTACGCCTATCCCGACGCGCAAGTCAGCACGCAGGCCGATCAACCGGCCTGGCTGCCGTTTTGCTGCGGTGTCGCGCTGGCCGTGGTCGTCGCCGGCGGTGTACTCCGCTTGTTAGGGGTATAGATCAATGCTCTCGCCAGTATTCTCACGCGCATTCGCGCCGCGCCCGTCGCTGCTGTTCTGGTCGACCCTGCTCTTGATCACTGTGGCGGAGTTCTTGACGGCGGTGGTGCAGTCGCAGCTCGGCCTGTCGCTGCATGCGCTCCTGCTGATTGGTCTAATGGTCTGCGCCACGCTGGCGCGGCGCGAGGAGGATCGCCGCCTGGCGCTGGCGCTGGTGCTCATGCCGATCATCCGGCTGCTCTCGTTGGCACTGCCGCTGCCGCGCCTGCCGCAGATGGTCTGGTACCCGGTGATCGCCATCCCGCTGCTGATCTCGACCTACCTGATCGCCCGCCAACTCGGCGTCTCACGCCGCGATCTGGGGCTACGCGTAGGCGTTATCCCGCTCCAGCTGGCACTGGCGCTGGGTGGCCTGGGCATTGGCGCGCTGGAGTATCTCATTCTCTGGCCGGCGCCACAATCGGCCACCTTTTCGTGGGACGTCTTTGTGCTCTCTTCCCTGAGTCTGGTGCTCTTCACCGGCTTCTCCGAGGAGCTGATGTTCCGCGCGCTGCTGCAGCGGCTGGCGCTTCCAGCGCTCGGCCGCTGGGGCCTGCTGTATGTGTCGCTGCTCTTTGGCGCGATGCACATCGGCTATCTCTCGGTGATGGACGTGTTGTTCGTTTCCGCGATCGGCCTGCTTTTCGCCCAGCTCGGGCGCTGGAGCGGCTCCATTTTCGGTATCACCCTGGCCCATGGATTGAGCAATATCATGCTATTCCTGGTGATGCCCCAGCTGGCGCAGCAGGCCATGGACGCGCTCATCCCGCTGATCGTAGCCTTGATGCTGGTCGGCGCGCTGGCGCTGGTGATTGTGAGTGGTGTTCTCAAGCTTCAGTTCAGTGCCCCGCCGGCGATTGCCGAGCCAGCCTACAGTCAGCTGCGGGCGCTCCGGCGTAGCCAGCACCTCGGGCTGGGCGACCTGGCCGCACGCACTGGCTTGCCAACCCGGCGCGTAGCCGAAATTGAGCTGGGGCTTGGCGCCCCGCATTCGACTGAGCTACAACTCATTGCTACTACGCTCGGCCGCCAGGTCGAGTATCATTTGGAGCAAGCACAATGATCTCAACCGTTACGACCACCACTGTCACGATTCTGAACTCGGCAGCAGCCGCCTCACTGACCCTGATCGTCATCCTGGCACTGATCACATTGCTGATTCAGAAGGAGATCATCACCGGGTTGAGCGCCGACTGGGCCAGGCGCATGTGCCAGGCGATCAATGTTGCCCTCATGCCATTGATCGTCGTGTTCCTGGTCACGTTCGCCATCCGGGTTGCCGACGCGCTGCAATAGACGCCCGACGCAGGGCGCAGGCCTCAGGGCGCATGCTTCAGGTGGCAGGTCGCAGTGTTGTAGCGACCTGCCACCTGAAGCATGCGCCTCGTTAGGTTCTTTTGCCCTCTCTCCCCGGTATGGTGTACAATAGTGCGCGTGTTATCTGGAGCAGAACATGCGGTGGCCAGCAAGCTCGTCACCACCGCTCAGATGCGTGAGCTGGAGCAAGCGGCTGTCGACGCCGGCGCCACCTGGCCGGGCCTGATGGAGCAGGCCGGATGGGGTGTGGCGCAGGAGGCGATGCGCCTGCTTGGGGCAGTGGCTGGCAAGCGTGTGCTGGTGCTCATTGGCCCAGGCAACAATGGCGGCGATGGTTTAGTGGTTGCGCGGCATCTTCACGACGCCGGCGCCAAAGTCGTTTTGTATCTATGGCGCCGCCGTGAGACGCCGGATGATGCCAATTGGCAGCGCTGCCGCGAGCGCGACATTCCCGCCTATCAGGCATCAGACGACACGGATCGCGCCGAGCTGCGGCGTCAGCTCGCGCATTCCGACCTGGTGGTGGATGCGCTGCTGGGCGCGGGGATCAGCCGCCCAGTCGAGGGTGAGCTGGCCGAGATTGTCCAAACGATCAACGATGAACGCAGAACGATGAAGCGTCGACTCAAAGCTCATCGTTCATCGTTCACCGTTCTAGCGATCGATCTGCCCACCGGCATCCACTCCGATACCGGCGCGGTCATGGGCGTGGTGCTGCGGGCGGATCGAACGGTGGCGACTGGTTTGATCAAGCGTGGATTGTTAGCCTATCCCGGACGAACCTATGCCGGCGAGATCCGAGTTGTCGAGATTGGGCTCCCGCCGGCGCATCTGGAGGCGATCATGAGTGAGAGAATCGACGCGGCGCGGGCGCGCAAGCTGCTGCCCCGCCGTCCCGACGACGCGCATAAAGGCACATTCGGCAAGGTGGTGGTAGTCGCAGGGTCGCTCCAGTACCCTGGCGCGGCCGGCCTGGCCACTGCCGGCGCGGCGCGTGTCGGCGCTGGCCTCGTCACGCTGGCGATCGGCCGGAGCGGCCTTGGCGGGCCTGGCCGCCTGCCCGAGATCACGCTCCAGCTGCTGCCGGAGGCCGATTGGAATGCGCTGGGCGAAGGCGCCGCCGACGAAGCGCTGAAGCATCTCGACGGCTACCAGGCCTTGCTGGTCGGCCCCGGCATTGGGCGCGAGGAGCCGACCCGCCTG
>DATFXE010000161.1:0-12361 GCA_035258585.1 Roseiflexaceae bacterium
AGCCGTGATCGGTGACCGGGAACAAGAACGTGCCGTTCGGGTCGAGCGCCTCGTCCGTATAGGCGCTCACGTCGAGCCCTTTATCTTTGCGGGTCGCCAGCGATGCCTCAACTCCCGACTGGATGGCCGGAAAGACCACGCCGGTCTTGCCGACGATGTCCTCACAGGTCTTCGACGCCGCGAACTTGACCCACTGCCAGGCCTCGTCCGGGTGCTTGGTGCCCGTCCAGATCGAGTCGGCCAGGCCGTTGAACATACTCTTGCGGCCCGCCGGGCCCTTTGGCAGCGGCGCCCACCCGAGCTTGAACTTCGAATTCTTCACGTAGTCGCCAATCGTCCAGGAGCCATCGCTGGTCAGCGCGCCCTTGCCAGCCTGGAAGAACGTGCCGGCGCCGTTGGTCTTGTAGTCGGCCAGCGGCGGGGCGAAGCCCTTGACCAGCGCCAGGTCGGCGTACCACTGCATCGCTTCGGCCAGCTTGGGGTCGTCGTAGTAGTATTTGCTTGCCCACGGGCCATCCGTGAACTTGAAGCCGTTGGACACTGCCAGCCAACTCCACTGGGTCTGGCCGGAGAAGCCGCCGCCGCCCTGCGGGACGAACCCATACTGCACCACCTTGGTCTTGTCGAAGGCCGGGTCGGTGCCGTTCTTGCCGTTCGAGTCGAGCGTCAGCTTGGCGATCAGCTGGCCGAACGTGCCGCCGTCCTGCGCGTTCCAGGTCAAATCCTTCAGCGCGGCCGGGTCGACGCCGGCCTTCTGCAGCATATCGGCGTTGTAGACGATCGCGATGGTGTCCCAGTCCTTCGGTAAGCCGTAGCGCTTGCCCTCGCGCACCCACAGGTCGGCCAGGCCCTTGATATACTGGTTCATGTCGACCTTGTCTTTTTCCAACAGCGGCTGGAGATCCATCAGCTGGTTCTTGGTGGCGAACTCCGGGTACTTGGCCAGGTGGTCGGTAAACACGTCAGGCGCGGTGCCGCCGACCATGCCGGTCTGGATACCGCTCCAGTAGTCGCCCCAGCCGAGCTGTTCGATCTTCACGGTGATATTCGGGTTCTGCTTGTGGAACTCGTCGGCGCAGGCCTGGTAGGCCGGCTGCTGGTTGGCGTCCCACAGCTGGTAGCGGATCGTCACTCCGCCGCCGCTCTCGCCGCCGCTCGCCGCCGCAGGCGCGGCGGTCGCCTCACCGCCGGCTGCCGGGGCGGCAGTCGCCGCGCCGCCGGTGGCTGGCGTCGTGGTGGTACCGCCGCCACAGGCCGCCAGGATCAGGCCGACGACGACGAAGACGATCATCGGGATCATGCGATTCTTGAACTGCATTGTTTTCGTGCTCCTCATCAAGATAGATCTTCGAGATATCTGCGCTACCTAGGCGGTTGTGGTGGCTGCTACGCGTACATCCTGGTGGGTCGCGGCCGCGCCCGATGGCTTTCGACACCTTCAATCTCATGCTGTTGCCCTCCCGCTACTTATAGCCCGAGAACTGGATCGAGTTGATTGCCTTGCGACCAAGGATCAGGAACAACGCAACGGTCGGCACGATGCTCAAGATCGCCCCGGCCATCAGGCCGCTCCAATCCGGCGCGCCCTGCGGCGTCTGCGATTTGAACACGCCGAGCGCCACGGTCAACACCCGTACGCTCTCGTCCTTGCCGACGAGCAGCGGCCACAGATAGTCGTTCCAGGTCTGGATGAAGGTCAGGATCCCCAGCGTGACCATGGGTGGGCCGCTGAGCGGGACGATGATTCGCCAGAAGATGCCGAACAGCGACAGCCCGTCGATCTTGGCGGCCTCCTCGACCTCGCGGTTGATGCCGAGGAAGAACTGGCGCAGGAAGAAGACTGCGAACGGCGACATCAAGAAGCCAGGCGCGACGATCCCTTGGAAGGTGTTGAGCCAGCCCAGATTGCGGATCAGAATGTAGTTTGGAATGAGCGTGACGATACCGGGAACCATCAGCGCCGCGACGTAGAGAAAGAACAGCTGGTTGCGGAGCGGAAAATTCAGCCGCGCGAAGGCGTAGGCCGCCAGCGCGCTGAAGCCCAGCTGGCCCACCACCAGCAAGGTCGATACGATCGCCGAGTTGCGCAGGTAGAGGAAGAAATTGATCGCCTGGCCCGAGCCACCGGCCGCCTGCGCAGTCGCAAGGTCGACCTGACCCAGCACGCGCGCGAAGTTGATCATCGTGAAGCCAACCGGAGCGGGGTTGGTCGGGTTGGCGTAGAGCTCGCGGTTCGTCGAAAGCGCGGTGCGGAACATCCAGTAGAACGGTACGAGCACCATCAGGATGGCCAGGAGCAGCCCGGCCCAGGCCAGGATACGCCCGACCGACACTCCCTTTCGACGCTGCCCCACGATAGTTAAGGCTTGTGATGCCATATGTGAGTTCTCCATGCTTAGAGCGTAGAGCGCAGAGCGTAGGCCATAGCTAGCTGCCCACTGCTCGTCGCCTACCGCCCGTCATCTATAGCCTATCAACCTTGGTCGTTGTCAGCCGTCGTTCGTCGCTACGCCAGGTCAGACTCTTCGGCGCGCAGGAAGCGCATCTGCAGGATGGTCAGGGTGATCAGGACGATGAATAGCGCCACAGCCACGGCCGTCGCGTAGCCCATCTGGAAGCGGTTGAACGCGAACTCGTAGATGTACCAGTAGATCACCCGTGTGGCGTTAACCGGCCCGCCCTGGGTCATGATCGCGATCGTGTCGAAGATCTGGAACGAGCCGATCACGGTCGTGACCAGCACGAACACCAGCACCGGGCGTAGCAGCGGAATGGTGATCGACCAGAACATGCGCGTCTCGGTGGCGCCATCGATCGCGCCGGCCTCGTAGACATCTTTCGGAATCGTCTGCAAGCCAGCAAAGATCAGCAGCGCGGTATAGCCGGCGTGGCGCCAGATATTGACCCAGGCGATCGACGGCATGGCCTGGCCAACCGAGCCGACGAACGGCTGGCGCGGGATGCCAAAGACGCCAAGAATCTGGTTGGCCAGGCCGAGCGCCGGGTCGAGCAGCCAGAGCCACAGCAGCGCGACAACGACGCTCGGTATCAGCCAGGGCAATATTAAAATGCCGCGCACGATGATCGACTGAGTCAGCCGGTCCATTAGCACGGCCAGGATCACCGCCAGCAATGTCTGGAGCGGGATGTTCAGCAGCACGTAGTAGAGGGTCGCGCGCATGGCGTTCCAGAACTGTGGGTCGCTGAGCAGCTTCTGGTAGTTCGCGAGCCCGACATTGCGCGGCGTGCTGAGCAGATCCCAGTTGGTGAAGCTGATCAGCAGCCCGCGCACCGCTGGGTAGGCGTAGAACACGACAAAGCCGATCAGGCTGGGGAGGATAAACAGCCACGCGAGTCCCGTTTCGGCGGTGAGCCAGCCCCTCATCCACGCTGGCCGATCCTGGGCCCGCCGCGCCGAAAGCGTACCAGTAGGGTTACTCATTCGATTAGTACCACCCTTTCTCGATTCCTTCATTGGAGCCGTCAGCCACGCCATCTTTGGTCTATGTCTTTCAGTGCCCTTCGGGGCACTGGCGAATGTGTTGAACTCCTTTCGCTTACTTCCACGAGTTACGCGGTGATCTCCCGCGCGGGAGGTTTGGAGGGCGAATGCCCTCCAAGATGCTTTCTTTTCTGGTGCTCCTTGCCGGCAAAGCCGGCAAGGAGCACCAGAAAATGGAGATTTCGGGAGAGGCTCCGCCTCTCCCGAGCCCTCACCGTGTAACTCGTGTTACTTCGTGCTGTCTACAGCTTCGAAGAGCAGCAATTTTTCCAGCGGGGCCGGATATTGATCGAGACGGATCGGCCCCTCGATCACCCGGTCACTCCACCAATCACGCCAGCGGCCGGCCGGCAGGTAGATATCACGCGCGCGCTGGCCGGCGCGCAACACCGGCGCAACCAGCAGCCGATCGCCCAGCTGAAACTGATCGTCGATCGTCTGCGTCGCCTGATCGCCTGGCGCGTGCCAGAACAGCGGACGGACTAGCGGCACACCGGAGCGCAGCGTCTCAGCGATCTGTTCCTGGAGGTATGGCGCGATCTCCTGGTGCAACAACACATACTTCCGGCAGATCGCGTCGGTGGCGTTGTCGAAGGCCCACGGCGGGATGCTGAACTGCAGCGCCGGCAGCAACGCGGTGAGTTGCGTCCAGCGGATCAGCATCTCGCTGTCGGGCGCCTCGCCGCCATAGGCATTGCCGCCGATCATGTCGGGCAGAATGAATGGGTAGCCGACCATGCTCAGCGCGAGCGCCTGTGTCAGCACGCTGTGCAACCCATTGTCGATGCCCCAGCGGCTACCCTTGTCCCACTCGCGAAACAGGAGGCCGTGCTGCTGCGCGCGCCAGCCACAGCGCACCTCAGTCCAGCGGAAGTTCTCGGCAACCCAGGCCACGTACAGGTCAGCATACTGGCGGGATAGAATCGGCTGCGCGGTCAGCCGGTCGCGTGGCACAAAGTTGCCTTCGCCGGCGTCGAACTTGAAGCCATCGACGCCAAACTCGCTTTGCAGCCAGCCGAGCTTTGCGCGCCACCAGGTCAACGCATCCGGGTTGCTCACATCGATCAGCCCGCCGTAGCCCTGCCACCAGCGCACCAGCGCCGGTTTGGAATCGGCGGGATGGCGCACCAGGTAGCCGCGCTCGGCCGCCTCGGCAAAGGCCGCGCTGTGCGGATCGAAGAAAGGCGGCACCCACAGCGTGACCTTAAACCCCAGCGCGTGTAGCCGATCGGTCATGGTGCGCGGGTCGGGAAACTTGGCGTAATCCCAGTCGCACTCGCCGTAGGCGGCCTGCCAGCGATCGTCGATCTCCATCACCGAGCGCGGGTATTCGCGCGCCACGATGTCTTCGGCGAACTCCAGTATGTCGGCTTGGGTAACAGCCATCTTATAGCGCGCCCAGCTCGTCCAGATCGGCTGCGCGAAAAGCTCGGCGGGTGGCGCGCTGGTTGGGTGGCCGAGCGCGCCGATCGCAAGCGCATGCGCGGCCGGTATGTCGTCGGCGAGCAGGATATCGAGCGCCAACTGCGGCCCGCGATCGGGAAGCGGCGTGTCGAGGTCGGAGGCGGCCGTCGGCTCGGGCAGGCGCGCAACGATCCGCAGTAGGCCATCGCCGCCGCGATTGAGCGTCATCGCCAGCTCGCCCGCTTCATCCAGCGCCAGCAGCGCTGCGCCCTGGGCATTGAACCACAGCGGCGTCGTGATGCAGCCCGAGCCGTCGGGGCTGTTGTCGTAGGGTATTAGCGGCTCGGCCAGCACGGGCAGCCGATCGAGCGGCCAGGGCTGGATGATGCGTTCGCCGTGGCCGTACCAGGGGCCGTGTGGCCGCAAACTCCAGCTTGTACCCAGCGCCGGGAAAACGGCATTGCCGCTCCAGCGCAGCCGAAACCCCGACGCCGTGGGCGCGACATCAAGCAATAGAACGGCGCTGCTATCGTGCAGGCCATAATGGATCACCACGCGCTCATCGTGCTGCTCAAAGCCAAGTACGACACGTGTTGGAAGCTCGACGCCATAGGTCAGGACGAAGGCGGCCGCGGGCGCCGACTGGAGCAGCATGCGTCCCTGACGCTCGAAGCTGATCTGACCAGCGCTATCTACAATCATTCGGCCGGCCGAACCGTTGAGTTCGATGGGCATATAACCTCACACAGATGCGCCGATTTCTACGCTCGGAGTACGATGCCATACCCATAAGCTTGGGCAGATGCAGCGATGCTATACGAGTACTAAGGGGCGTGGCTGGCGCTACCGACGCCCAGAGCCAGCAGGAGTTGCTGAGGGGTTCCCCCTTTGAGCAGAAAGGCATCGGCTCCGGCCGCCAGGGCAGCGCTCTGCTCCGCCGCATACATTGTGAGAACGACGACGATAACCGCGGGCCACTGCTGCTTGATGAGCTGGGTGGCCTGTATGCCATTCAGCACCGGCATATGCAAATCCATCAGCACAACATCCGGATGGCATTCGGCGACCAATCGCACAGCGTCCTGGCCGTTGGCAGCTTCGCCAACCACCTCAATGGCCGGCCACATTGTCAGCAGGGCGCGCAAGCCATCTCGCGCGCGCGCGCTGTCATCGGCAATCAGCACTCGTGTTGGCTGTGCCATCATCGTTCCTTGTTGCTTAGACTTGTGGTGAGATGAGAGGAGGTGTGTTACCCTAGCATATCAACAAGCCGTCGTTTTGTCATTGGCTTTAATGGAATTTTGATCTAAACAAAAAGGAAAAGTCCGAAGGAGTCGACTCTAGCCAAAGTGGAAACAATCTATGACAAATGCTATAGGCGTGCTTGACCAAAAAGCGTAGATCTTGGTTATGAGGATGGAGGCTCGCTATCGAGCGCGGCGATTCCTTCCTGCAGCGCGAACAGTGCCGCTTGGGTTCGGCTCGCCAGGTGGAGCTTGCTCAGGATGTTGCTGACATGCACGCGCACCGTACGCTCGCCAATGCCAAGCTCTGCGGCAATCGCCTGGTTGCTCTCGCCGCGCGCAACCAAACGCAACACCTCGACCTCGCGCTTCGTCAGCGGCTCGGCTGTGGGTGAGCGCTGAGGCGGGTGCGCCAGTTCGTGTAGCACCTTGCGAGCAATTGTGGGATGCAGCGATGAATCGCCACGATGGACGCGTTGAATCGCGCGCACTAATTCTGCCGGGCCAAAGTCCTTCAGCGTATAGCCCAGCGCCCCAGCTCGGATGGCTGGAAAGACTTTATCATCGGCGTCGAAGCTGGTCAGCACCAGGATGCGCGCGGTTGGCTGGCTGGCGATGATCCGCTCGATTGCCGCGATCCCATCCATCTGCGGCATCACCAGATCCATGAGAATCACGTCAGGCTGTAGTTCGGCCGCGCGTGCCACAGCTTCCGCACCGTTGGCCGCCTCTCCCACAACCTCAATATCCAGCTCGGTCGTGAGCAAGCCGCGAATGCCCGCGCGGACGACCAGGTGATCGTCGACTACCAATACACGAATCGGAAGCATCATCGAGGTACCTCCACGCGCAGCTGCGTCCCGACCCCGGACGCACTGCGCAGCGTGAGCCGCCCATTGGCTTGGGCGACGCGCTCCGCGATCCCCGAGAGCCCTAGTCCACCATTCGTATGGGGCGCAGCTGGATCAAACCCCTCCCCATCGTCAGCGATCTCCAAAAAGGTAGATGTTTGCGTCTGCCAAAGATGCACGTTGATGTGCTGGGCATGCGCGTGCTTGAGGGCATTGTTCAGCGCCTCTCGCGCGATCCCGTACAATGCCTGCTCGACCAACGAGGGTAGGTCGCCGGCCATGTCTACGATCAGTTTTGTCTGGAGGTTGGCGCGCCCCTCCACGGCATCGAGCCGAACTTGTAAGGCTGCCGCTAGGCCCACTTGCCCGAGAATAGGCGGGCGCAGATCAAAGATCATCAGCCGCATCTCAATCAGCGCTTCCTGCGCGATCTCCTGGAGCACGTTCAGGTACCCTGTCGCGGTCGGCACATCGCCGGATGCCAACAAGCGCCGCGCCACCTCGGCGTGCAAGGTGATGCCATAGAGCGCCTGCGTAACCGAGTCGTGCAGATCGCGTGCGAGCCGTTGGCGCTCCTCCAGAATGGCTGCGGCCAGGCGTTGCTCTTCAATTGCGGGCGATTGCTCCTCAAGCTGATGCTGATCGGGCTTGGCGAGCATCACTACACTGTTCGTTCTGCTCATCGCACTGCCTTGCCTGCGTGAAACCGTGTGTGATCAGAAGTATAGTGAGGGATACGGCAGCCATCATTAAGATTCGTGCTGTGATCTTGCAGAAAAACGACTCGCCGAATGGCCGGGGAGTCGTGGGGAGTAGGGTTGAGAAGAATGCTGGCTGCTTAGTGGAGCAAATCACATATTCGAACCGGCTTCTTTTGACGAACGCCAAAGGACGAAGGGCGAACGATGCTGTTGTCTTTCGCCCTTCGTCTTCCGTCAAACTCGGAACGCTTTTGCGATAGCCTGCGCTTATGTAGGGGGCTGTGCGCGGAAAGCCCGTGGCGAGCAGCCGACCTCGCGGTGGAAGATATGGCTGAAGTAGGTGGCGGTGTCAAAGCCTACCCGCGCGGCGATCTGGGTAATGCTGTCGTTGGTTGTTCGCAGCAGCTCCTTGGCGCGCAGCACGCGGTAGCGGATGAGGTACTGCCAGGGCGAGAGCCCGAGCTCTTGCTGAAAAATGCGCCCGAGGTAGTGCCTGTTGACGCCGATGGCATCGGCAATCTCCTGCAGGGCGATCGGATTGCCATAGTTTTGCTGGATGAAGCCTACCGCCTGCTTCACGAGCGCGCTGGTATGCGGCGGTAGAATCTCCTCGCGTATCAGCGCCCGACGGAACGACTCGGCCAACTCGTCCGCTGCCAGCATTTCTTTCGTGTGGTAAATCACACGTGCCTCGGCGAGGCGGCGGATATCATCGGCGGAAAGAAGCTTGCCGCTGAGCACCAGCACCGGTATCATCGCGGTGCGCGAATCGGCGCGCAGGGCATCCAGCACCGCGAAGCCGTCGATCTCAGGCATCACGAGGTCGAGCACGATCAGGCTAGGTGTTTCGCCACCTAGGATAGCCAGCGCTGCACGCCCATCGCCGGCATCGCGGATGGTGTAGCTGGGGAAATGCTCAGCGATCATCCGGCAGTGCAGGGCGCGCAGCTGGTGGTCATCTTCGACAATCAGGATGCTTCCCGCCGATGCGCGCGGCCTCAGATCCTCTAGCGCCTCAATCAAGGCGCTATCGCCGAGTGACTTCAGCAACAGGCCGGTCACGGCTCCAGCCGTACGGAGCGTGGCGTCCGGCCCGCTCTGATAGATCATCACCGGAATATGGGCCAGGTGCGGGCGCACGCGCACCTGCTCCACGATCTTCCAACTCGTATCCTTGGAGCTTGCCAGATCGCAGACAAGCAGCGCGGGTTCGATCTCCGGAAGCCACTCGGCCGGCTCATCGCCGGGGTGCAGCAGATGCAGCCGCAGGCCGCGCCGCTCGGCCAGTTCCACCAAGCTGCTTGGCGGTGTCGCGGCCTCGGTGATAAGCAGCAGCGCTCGCTGGCCGCTCAGATGCAAGGCTGCCGGCGCATTCTCTGGTGCTGGCAGTGGCAAGTAGATGTGGAACGTGCTTCCGCGCCCGGGCGCGCTCTCCAGCATCATCCGGCCGCGATGCAGCGCAACCAGGCGCCATGCGATACTGAGGCCAAGGCCGATGCCCTCGCGCCGCCGCGCGCTGGTATCGTCCCTAAAGAAAGGCTCGAATATTTGGCCCTGCTGATCGCTGGGAATGCCTGCACCTGTGTCGCCAACCCACAGGTGCAGCTCGGGCGGCACAACCTCGGCGCCGAGTGTGATCTGGCCGCGCTCAGTGAATTTGTGGGCATTGTGCAGCAAGTTCAGCAGTACCTGCCGCAGGCGCACCGGGTCGGCCTTGAGCGGCGGCAGCTCGGGCGGCAGTTCCAATTGCCAGGCTACCAGGCCATCTGCGCCAAAGTGCATTGTGCTGGCCTCGAACACCGCTTCGAGGAATCTGCGCGTGTTGAGCGTCTCGGGCAGCAGATCGAGCTCGCCGATTTCGGCACGCGAAAGATCCAGCAGATCATTGATCAGCCGCAGCAGGTGCTCAGCGCTGCTGTCGATCTGAGTCGCATATCGAGAGAGCTCGGCGTCGTGGGTCGCACCAGGGTGAGCGAGTGTGCCAAGTATGGTTTGGCTATAGCCGAGGATGACGTTCAAAGGCGTGCGCAGCTCGTGGCCAACATTTGTCAGCAGCACGGTTTTGAGACGATCAGCCTTCTCCGCAATCCCGCGCGCATCCAGCGCCTCGCCATACAGTTCGGCATTACGAATGGAGATACCGAGTCGGTCGGCCAGCAGCTCCAGTCCATCAAGTTCCTCACGCCTATAATGCGTCACCTCGCGCCGGTGCAGGTCGAGCAACCCGATGATCTGGCCGCCAAGATGCACCGGCACCACCACGCGCGCATGCATCTCCGGCCAGAGTGGATCGGGCGCGAAGCGTGAGCTGCCGTACGTATCGGGGATAAAGACCGTTTGATTGTGTGTAAGCGCGTGCTCCAGCGAGCCGGAGAGGGCAATCTCTACATTTGCGCTTTCACCTTCGTGCCACTCCTGGCCAACCTCCACCAATCGCCCTTCGTGCTGGTGCCACACCAGAAAGCGCGCAGCATCGAAGCGATAAGTATCGCGGATGAGCGCAGTGATCGCCAGCGAGAGTTGTTGCTCGTCGAGCAACAGGCCAACTTTCCGGTCGATTGCCGCGCTGGTCTCACGCTGCGTAGTGCGCTCCCGCGCATTGCGCCGGTTAAGCTCAACCAAGCGCGAAGGTAGGCTGGCTAGGCTCAGCAGCTTACGGGTTGCTATCTCGGCAAGATTCTCGGCGGTGACAAGGCGCTGGCGGTTTCGGAAGTGTGGCGGCAGCGGGTCGCCATGCCCCGCACGGTAGGCCAGATCGACTACCTGAGAGGCCAGGTCGTCGATATCGGCTTCAACAGTCGCGGCCATCCGACCGTCGGCGATCGCCGCCAGCGCCAGCGGGTCGCCATTGATGCCCAGCAGCAGCGTGCCGTTGTTAATGTGGCCTAAGGACTGGCATACGTCGCGCGCGGCTATGGCAATCATGTCCGACAGGCTGAAGATCGCGTCGAGCTGGAGATTGGCATGCTCGCAGAGATAGGTAGTGAGCTTGTGGATCGCATCCTCTTGCGACCAGGTACTCTGCACATGGTGGATCGTGTAGTGATGGTCGCTCGGTAGCGCCGCAAAGAACCCATCGAGCCGGCTCTGGCCATTGTCTTCTCCAGCACCCGCATACCCACCGATCACCAGGACTGTACCGGATCCTGTCAGCCGTTCGTGAAGGAATGTGCCGAGCATGTAACCAGCATCATAGAGGCCGAGGCGCGAGGTGAAGCGTGGATGGCGCAGCGAGATTTCTGCAACATAGATAATCGGGATCCCGGCGTCGAGGATGCGGCTGAGCAGAGTCGGTGGATAGACATTGCAGATGAAGGCATCGACCTCTTGCGCGATCAGATCCTCGACGACTTCAGCCTGCGCATCATTTGAGAGCAAACGCGACTCTTCGGCGGAGATCTCAATGAGCTCTGCGGCAATTGTCTGCGCTCGCTGCCACAACGCCTCACGCACCTGAACCCAGAACGGTTCATCATGCGCGATCTGAATGCCGATTCTTAGTGTGCGGGGCATAGGTATCTCCAAGCCGGAAGAGATGCGGCTAGCACCTGTATGCGGCGTGGTTCAAGGCGGCCGGCAAAGCGTCGACGGAGGTCTTCCAAACCTCGCGTGAGATAGTAAGGAGGTAGTGTTCGCGTCACGCATAAAGCATTGGTTCATAGATGCCCTCAGAGCATCGGTTGCATTTTACCACTTGTTTCCAGGACAGTACGAGCGAAGAGCATACGGCCTCACCCATAATATATAAGCAGCGTGTAAAGCGTTTTCCGACGAAATAGCTTGTATGATTCCCTGCCAGTTGTGGCTGATGAGCGATACCGCACATTATTGATAGTGAGCCTTCGGGGCGGGGAAGATTGATGGTTTCCGTCAGTCTTCCTACAGAGCGAGCCATGAGTTTCCTAGGTGGGCTAGGTTGATTGCTCTTCAACTAGGACTTCGTACAGCGCTGGATAGGCGACAAAGTCGAGCTCGGGCAATTCGTCACGCAGCTGCCTGGATGCCCGTGAGCGCATGGCAGCTTCAAAGTATTGCGGCGACGCCCATTCCGCGACATTGATGAACTAGACTTCGTCGCCGGGTCGAGGCTCTTGTGGAGGCGAGTCGAGATAAAGCCTTCCGCGTGCCGCAAATATTCGGCAGCCGCACGACACCCTGCAAGGAACTCCTCCTCCTGACCTTCTGGTACCTCGAACGGATTGATCAAGACTACGTTCGCTTGACGATGCTGTGTAGCGAGGTCGAAACCAGGTGGGCTGGTGGGCTGATCAGCACGGAGCATGCCCGCCGGTTGTGGGAGGAGATGCCGCTGACGCTGCCGGCGCTCGTCGAGTATGCCCCCGACCTGGTCGGCACCTTTGTACCCAGCAAAGGTGTACGCGAACGCGCCGCGACCTTTGCCGAGCGTGATGCACCCTGGCTCAAAGAGCTCGTGGCACTAGAGAGCGCCGAGGCGGGCGCCAGGGTCGCGCAGCAGCCGATCTTTACCCAGTACACTGCTGTGCTGAGGGCGATTGCCAGGCAGCGGCCGCTGTTGCTCATCCTCGAAGACCTGTATTGGGTCGATACCGCCTCCAGCGGCTTGCTGTGTCACCTCCGCCGCGAAGCATCTCGCAGCCGGATGCTGATCCTCGGCACCTACCGCCCCGACGAGGTGGC
>DATFXE010000162.1:0-12149 GCA_035258585.1 Roseiflexaceae bacterium
CGCGCGACCAGCACCGCCGACTTCTCGATGTCCTTCGGGCCAATCTCCACGCGCAGCGGCACGCCACGCAGCTCCCACTCGGCGAACTTCCAACCCGGCCGCTCGTCGCGCTCGTCGAGGGTGACGCGGATCCCGGCGCTCGCCAACTGCTGCTGAATCTCCTGTGCCTTGGGCAGCACGGTCTCACGCCAGTTGTCGCGGCCAATCGGAACGATCACGACCTGGTACGGCGCGATCCGCGGCGGCAGGACAAGGCCGCTGTCGTCGCCGTGCACCATGATCGCGGCGCCAATCAGCCTCGTCGTCATGCCCCACGACGTGCCCCACACGTGCTGGACCGTTTTATCGCGCGCCTGGAAGGTGATCTCGAACGCCTTGGCGAAGTTCTGGCCGAGATTGTGCGAGGTGGCGGCCTGGAGCGCGCGGCCGTCCTGCATCATGGCCTCGATGGAGTAGGAGCGCAGCGCGCCTGGGAACTTCTCCTTCTCAGTCTTCAGCCCCTTGATCACCGGCACGGCCATCTCGCGCTCGACGAAGTCGGCGTAGACGTCGTGCAGAATCATCAGCGTCTCGCGTTCGGCGTCGGCCTCATCCACATGGACTGTGTGGCCTTCCTGCCACAAGAACTCGGCGGTGCGCAGGAACGGCCGCGTGCGCATCTCGGCGCGCATCACATTAGCCCACTGGTTGATCAGCAGCGGCAGGTCGCGATAGCTGCGGATCCATTTAGCGTAGAAATAGCCGATGATCGTCTCGCTGGTCGGGCGGACAACATATGGGTCGGCCAGCTCTTCCCTGCCGATGCGTGTGACCTCGACCAGCTCGGGGGCGAAGCCCTCCACATGCTCGGCCTCTTTCATAATGAAGCTTTTGGGTATCAACAGCGGAAAGTAGGCGTTCTCATGACCAGTGGCCTTGATCCGGTCGTCGAGCCCGCGCTGCATACGCTCCCAGATCGCATAGCCGGTGGGCTTGAAGACAATACAGCCGCGCACCACCTCGGCATAATCGGCAAGCTGCGCCTGCTGAACGATATCCAGGTACCACTGGGAATAATCTTTATCGCGTGGAGTGATCCCTTCTTTTGGCATAACATCCCTCTAAATTGTTAATGTCTGTATCTACTCCAGGTACGGCGCAGCCGCCGCCACCTCGACCCGCGCGACATCCAGCCGCTCGGCCCAGCGCCGCGGGTCGGCGTCGAGCCGCCTCATCCAGGCATCGAGGCCGCCGGCCGCCGCGATCTGATCGCCATAGCGATCGGCGGTCTCGAACTCTAGGCCCTCGATGGCGCGGTAGCCAAGTGTGAAGCCGCCTTGCCGCTGAAGAAATAGCGGCCAGGCCACGTCGGTGCCGATGCTCTCCTCGCCGCAGCCTTCCAGAATGGCCGCCGCCGCACGGCGCGAGATCCCGCGCGCGGCGGCCGTGACATCCCAGGCCCAGCCACTGACTGTCGCATAGACTGTATTGACGATCGCCTCGGTGTCGCGTTGGATGCGCGGGTGCGACACGAAAGCGCGCTCGGTGCGCCCCAGCACCGTGAAATCGTGTGCGCTGATTTGGGCCACCACATCGGCCAGCTCTTCAGGGTAGCACTCGGCCCAGTGCAGCGCGCGATCAAAATCGCAGAACAGGATCGCAGGCGCGTTCAGACTCAAGCCCAATTCCAGCGCGTCCCGCCGAGCGCGACCCAGTAAAATCAGGCTGCTGGATTCGGGCGCCTGTTCACGTTGCACGTGCGCGCCAGCGCCGATCAGTAGATCGAGCGAGCGCTGTTGACTCGCGTGCGTGGCCTGAATGGCGATCGCGCTGAAGCGCCGCACCAGTTCCGGCAGCACGCGCACGGTCTGGGCGTACAGCCGGCCCTCCGGATCGTGATGAGTGGCGGCGAGGACCACAGGAACTGTAGATTCGCCCACAGGGCACCCGATTGCAGATTGCAGATTGAGTCTAGGAGTTACGCAGTTGGGAGGTTTGGAGGGCTTTGCCCTCCTAAGAACTTCTCTTTCCGCCCACCCCTGGCGGCAAAGCCGCCAGGGGTGGAATGAAGGTTCTCGGGGGCCTGCGGCCCCGCACCCCGCTAAAACGCCAACTGCGTAAGTCCTATGAGCCAAAACGGCAACGTTATCATTCTGATGACTGGTTACAAACCATTTTGCAACGCCTCACGCATGCCCTGGATGGCCTGGTCGATCGTCTGCGTCTGATTGAAGATCGCCGATCCGGCCACGAGGTTGGTCGCGCCGGCGCGTACCACCTCGGCCACGTTCTCGTGATGAACCCCGCCGTCGACCTGGATATGCACATGGCCCAAGCCGCGCGCGTCGAGCATCGCTCGCAGCCGCGCCAGCTTGTCGTTGGTGGTTGGAATATATTCCTGGCCGCCAAAGCCGGGGTTCACGCTCATGATCAGCACCAGATCGAGGTAGGGCAGGATCTCATCCAAAAAGCTGAGCGGCGTGGCCGGGTTCAGCGCCGCGCCAGCCGTGGCGCCAAGCTGCTTGATCTGCTGAATCGTCCGGTGCAGGTGCGTCGTCGCCTCGACATGGACGGTGACATGGTTGGCGCCGGCCTTGACGAATTCGGCGACATAGCGCTCGGGCCGCACAATCATCAGGTGGCAATCCAGCGTCAGATCGACCGCGCGGCGCAACGCCGCGACGATTGGCATGCCGAAGCTGATGCTTGGGACAAACACGCCATCCATCACGTCGATCTGCAACCAGTCTGCGCCAGCGACTTCGGCAGCGCGGGCCTGCTCGCCCAGCCGCGTGAAATCGGCGGCGAGCACCGAGGGCGTCAGTAAGATCGGATGACCGTTGAAATGGGCGAGCGGCACACAATCCTCGATTCAGCAGCATAACCAGCAAAGCGGCAGCACAACGCAGCCCATTATAGCATATGGCGATCGGTTGAGCGGGCACTCTGTATTCGCGACAGATAGTCCGCGATTGCTCCGCAAACCGGCCCTCGGCCTGCCCTTCGTCAAGCTCAGGGTGCTCGGCAGCATGGTAGTGCCTTTTTTTGTTCATCGTTGTGTACTGCGCCGCGCACGGCGCAGTACACAACGATGAACAATATTAGAAGAAAAGTACCGCTGCGAACCACTGAACGTGTGGTATGGCATCGATCCTATGAGGTACAAGGTGAGGTTAGGCTGTCAGCCGAGCTGACAGAAATAGGAGAAGTAATCAGTCGAGGAAGCGGTATTGCAGCAGCGCCAGGATGGCATACAGACCCTGGCTGGGCTTCATCTTCTTACCTTCTTCATAGGTGCGGCCGAGATAACTGACCGGCACTTCGTAGATCCGCTGGCCGCGCTTGAGCACTTTGGCGGCGATCTCAGGCTCCAGGCGGAAGTCGTTGCTCCGTAGGCGCAGATCGCGCATGATGTCGGTGCGCATGACCTTGTAGCAGGTCTCCATGTCGGAGATCCAGCAGTTGAACAAGAAGTTTGTCAGGAAGGTCAGGGCCTTGTTGCCGAGCGCGTTCCAGAAGTACATGCCGGTGTGCCGGCCGAGGAAGCGCGAGCCAAACACGACATTCACCCGGCCTTCGGCGATCGGCTTGACCAACTCGTAGTAATCCTGCGGATCGTACTCCAGATCGGCATCCTGAACGATCACGATCTCGCCTGATGCGCGGGCCAGGCCGCTGCGAACCGCGGCGCCCTTGCCGCGATTGGCCGGGTGACGAATGACGATTAGATTCGGGTCGGCGGCGGCCTCTTGGCAGAGGATCGCATAGGTGTCATCGGATGAGTTGTCGTCGACAGCGATGATCTGCTTATCGAGGTCGATCGCGCGAACTTTGGCTAGAATCTCCGAGAGCGTAGACGCCTCGTTATAACAAGGCATAATGACAGACAGTAGCATACACCTCACCGCATGGCCAGGAGCAGGATCGGCGTGGCAATCAGGGCTACCACCAGCAGCAGACCGAATAGGAGCTTGAGCTGCTCGGCGCTGCGCCGCGCCGCCAGCTGATCGCGCGCGGCGGGAGCATACGGCATGTTCGGCTGCTCGGCGAAGAGAATGGTCCCAAGCGTGCCGGGAGAGTGCACCAGGCCATGCGCGATCGCCCCGATCAGCTCGCGGAATGTCACCAGCGGCGGGGCCCAGTATGCTTCCTCGGCGCTGACAGGCACACCGGTCAGTGCGCAGTATAGCTGCTCATGGACGACCTCTTTTGCGCCTGGCTCGGTAGTGGCGTAATCAATTGCCATCGTGATCCCTCCTGTGCTTGAATGAAGATAGGAAGAGTTCTATCGAACGGATCGAACAAACTTATCGATCCGGTCCAGCGCCATCTCGATCTTGTCCATCGACGTCGCATAGCAGGCGCGCACGAACCCGGCGCCGCTTGGGCCAAATGCATCGCCTGGAATGACGGCGACCTGCTGCTCGTGCAGCAAGCGCTCGGCAAACTCCTCGCTGGTCAGCCCGAGGTGGCCAACCTGCGGGAAGATATAGAACGCGCCCTGAGCCTCGAAGGTTGGCAAGCCGATCTGGTTCAGGCCGCCGGCAATTACACGCCGGCGCCGATCGTACTCGGCGACCATGCTCTGCACTGCCGCCTCGCCCTCACGCAGCGCCTCCAGGCCGGCGTACTGTGCGATCGTGGGCGCCGACATGATCGCGTACTGGTGAATCTTGCGCGTCGCCGCCGTGACATCAGGCGGCGCTGCCAGCCAGCCCAGCCGCCAGCCAGTCATTGCATATGCTTTAGAGAAACCGCCAAGCAGAACAGTACGGTTACGCATGCCGGGCAACGAGGCAAAGCAGGTGTGCTCCACGCCATACACCAGCCGATCGTAGATCTCATCAGAGAAGACCAGCAGATCATGTCGCTCGGCCAAGGCAGCGATCTCGAGCAGCCGCTCGCGCGGCATAACCGCGCCGGTGGGGTTGTTCGGGTAGCCGATCAGAATCGCGCGCGTGCGCGGCGTGATCGCCGCAGCGATCGCCTCGCCCGTGACCTGAAATGAGTGCTCGACCGACGTAGGTACCGTGACTGGCGTGCCGCCTGCGAAGACCACGCTGGCGGGGTAGGCGACAAAGCTCGGCTCGGGAATGATCACCTCATCGCCGGGGTTGATCGTCGCGAGCATCGCGTTCTGCAGCGCCTCGCTGACACCGACCGTGATCAGCAGTTCCCGCTCGGGATCGTACCCGACGCCGTAGAGCCGCTCCAGGTGTGCGGCCAGCGCCAGGCGCAGCTCGAGCAAGCCCGAGTTGGAGGTATACGCGGTGTAGGCGGTGCTGCCGACTTCAAGCCCGCGCACAGCGGCCATACGAATATTGTCGGGCGTGACAAAATCCGGCTCGCCGATGCCAAGCGAGATCACATCGGGCATCTGAGCCACGATGTCGAAGAAGCGCCGGATTCCTGAGGGCGGCACCTTCGCCACGCGCTCCGCGATACGTTCTTGTGACATACTGATACTCCTCCCACCGCCGGCCTTCCGGCCGCTGCTTACACACGTACGGCCGCGGAGAGAGGCGCTCCCTGGAGCCCATCTTAGCATGGCGTCGCCAGGTTGCCAAGCTCTCCGCGGATGACTGTGGTACTGTTTTTAACCGGTATCGGTACCGCTAGAAGTTGTCAGTTGGCAGTCGGCAGTTGTAGATGCTGCAAACTGATAACTCATAAGATACTGCTGGGAAACTCGCCAGGTGGGGGTGCGGGGCCTGCGGCCCCCGAGACGTTTCTGTTTTGCACCTGGTTCGGGCGGCAAATCCGCCCGAACCAGGTGCAAAACCAAATGCATCTTGGAGGGCAAAGCCCTCCAAACCTCCCATCTGAGTAAGCCAGCAGTATCCTCATAACTCACAACTGGCAGCTCACCCCACCAGGCGGATGATCCGCCGGGCCAGGCCGGGCACAGGATTGTAAAGTGCTGAGACCCAGCCGTACCAGGGCACGATCACCTCGCCGTGCGTGCGCCGCCGCATAGCCCGAACGGTGGCTGCGGCAACTTGCTCGCTGGTGCAGCCGAACAGCCACGAGAGCCGAGTGTACTTGGCTGCGTCGGCGCGCTGCTGAAATCCAGTTCGCGCAGCGCCAGGGCAGACCAACGCGCAGCGCACGCCGGTGCTGTGCAGCTCGAGCATCAGCGTGCGCGCCAGACCGACAAGCGCATGCTTCGAGGCGCTGTAGAAGCCCATGTTCTCGGTAGCAATCAGCCCGGCGAGCGAAGCCATGATCACCATCTGGCCGCTGCGGCGCTGGATCATATGGGGCAGCAGCGCCTTCACGCAGCGCATGACGCCGATCACATTCACGTCGAGCATCTCGCGCAAATCCTCCACAGGGGCTTCGGCGATCCGGTCGAGCACTCCAAAGCCGGCATTCGCCACCAGCACATCGGCCCGGCCAAAGCGCTCCAGCGTCGTGGCGGCCAGCCGCGCGACATCAGGCTCCGACATGACATCGGTGGCGACAGCCAGCGCGCGGCCATCCCGTCGGCCAAGCTCGTGCGCCAGCTCATCCAGACGCTCGGCCGTTCGCGCGGCCAGCACGACTCGCGCGCCATGCCGGGAACAGTGCCGGGCGATCCGTTCGCCAAAGCCGCTCGATGCGCCGGTGATCACGATGACTTTATCGCGTAGATCCACGTCCACCCCTTAACAGTAGGCAGTAAGCAGTAAGCAGCAGGCAGCATTACCAAAATAAGTGTACTGGCATTGCTTACTGCCGACTGCCTACCGGGAACTGCCTATACCTACTGGCGACTGCCTCCAGTCTGCTCATCACTCGTCTCGCGCTGATCGTCCAGCCCGATCCAGATCTGGTAGATCAGGCTCTTGTTCAGCCCCAGCTCGCGGGCGACCTGGCGGGATGCCGCGCTGCCGCTCTTGCCCAGGGCGCGCAACGCGCGCAGGCGCGCTGCGACATCGGCCTCGCTGGGCAGCTCCTGCTCCGGCAGCGGCGCGGTATCTGCGGCCAGCCGCTCGGCGGCGCGGGTCTTGCGGCCAGCCGCCGGCCAGTGGCGGCCTTCGACCACGAGCGTGAACTCACCGCGCGGCCGGTGAGCCTGATAGTGCGCGATCGCCTGGCTGATACGCTCGCGCCGAAACTGCTCGTGCGGCTTGGTCAGCTCACGCGCGATCGTGATCCGCCGGTCGCCAAAGATCGCCAGCAGATCGCCCAGCGCATCCAGCAGGCGGTGCGGCGCCTCAAAGCAGACCAGCGTGTACGGCGCGTCGGCCAGATTCTCGAGCAGCGCACGGCGCGCGGCGCCGCGCGGCGGCAAGAAGCCCACGCAGGTCCACTGGTCGGCCCGCAAGCTCGATGCGACCAGCGCCGCGACAGGCGCGCTGGGACCCGGCACGGGCACCACCGCGAAACCGGCGACGATACAGGCATTGACCAGTTCGAAGCCGGGGGCGGACACCGCAGGCGTGCCGGAATTCGAGACCAGCGCCACATCGCCGTTCGCAAGCGCGGTCAGCACATCGTCGAGCCGGGCCAGCTTGTTGTGCTCATGGTAGGCCAGGCAGGGCGTGCTGATCTCGTAGCGCGCCAGCAGTCGCTGCGTATGGCGTATATCCTCGGACGCGATCAGGCTGGCCTCGCGCAGCACTCGTAGCGCCCGCAGCGTAATATCTTCCAGATTGCCGATCGGCGTACTGACGAGGTGGAGCGTTCCCATCGCAAACTCCGGCGCGGGCATTCATAAGGCGCAAGTCTACGAGTATCGCCGGTGACTGTCAAGTTAAGGGTTAGGGGTTAAGGGTTAGATTCATTGAAATCTATGATTTCATCGGGGCTTAACCCTTAACCCCTAACCCCTGTCCAAAGGATCAGTTTCGAAAGTATTTCCTTGACAAAGCCGAAACGCGGGTGCTATACTCATGGCGTCATAAAGAGATCGCGCATCAGAATGGAGTAGATCGGCGCATGGTCCTGGATCATCGCGAGCAAGGCGAGACACGCGACCAGATTCTGGCGCTACTCAGGCGGCACGGCAATATGACGGCTGCCGAGCTAAGCGAAGCGCTGGGGATCGGCGCTGTTGGCGTGCGGCAGCATCTTGCGCTGCTCGACCGCGATGGCCTGGTGCGGACGGTCGGTGTACGGCGCGGGATCGGGCGGCCAAGCCACCTGTACGCGCTGACGATCGACGCCGAGGCGCTGTTTCCCAAGCGCTACGATCGCCTGGCGATGGACGCGCTGGCTTTTGTGGAGGCGCGGGGCGGCCCCGAAGCGATCGATCAGCTCTTCGCGGAGCGCCGGCGCCAGCTGGCGGCGCAGTATGCGCCGCGGCTGGTCGGCAAGAGCCGGGACGACCAAGTCGCTGAGTTGGCCGCGATCTTGACCGAGCAGGGGTATATGTGCGAATGCGAGCAACTGCCCAACGGCGAGTTGGTGCTGGTCGAGCATAACTGCCCGGTCGACTGCGTGGCGCGCGACTACCATCAGGCCTGCGAGCACGAGCTGAAGCTCTACGAAGATGTCCTGGGCATTCCGCTGGTACGTGAAGAGACGATCTCGGAGGGCGGCAGCTGCTGCCGCTACCGCATCGGCGCCGGGTAACCTCGCGTTGCGTTTCGGGCGATCCACGGATTGCGGGATGCAGGCGAATTAAAATACGAAGATTAGCGTCTATTCGCGTTATTCGCGGATCACTCCTGGTAACACTGCTGTACATTCACAGCTGATCGCACCACCAGCGCTTTTTCCAGATAGCCCGCCGCCGGATGGCAACTAAGCCACCGGTGGCTACTACTCCAGTCGCACGGCTCGTTTGGCAGCCGCGCGACTGTATGTTTGTGTGTAGCGTGCGGATCGCCCGCACGAAGGTTTGTGAGCACAAGGAGGAGATCTATGGCATTCACGTTACCGCCACTGCCGTACGATTACAGCGCCCTCGAGCCGCACATCGACACCCAGACCATGCAGATCCATCACGACAAGCACCACGGCGCTTATGTGAACAATTTGAATGCAGCTCTCGAAAACTACCCGAATATCGCCAGCCAAAGCGTCGAGGACATCCTGCGCAACATCAACGACGTGCCCGAGGCCATACGCCAGGCCGTGATCAACAATGGCGGCGGTCACGCCAACCACACAATGTTCTGGGAGATTATGGGACCGAACGGCGGCGGCGAGCCTTCGGGCGCGCTGGGCCAGGCGATCAACCAAGCCTTTGGCAGCTTCGCTGATTTCAAGGCCAAGATCAACGACGCGGGCGTCAAGCGATTCGGCAGTGGCTGGTCCTGGCTGGTGATGGACAAGGGCGGCAACTTGAAGATCTACAGCACCGCCAATCAGGATAGCCCGCTCATGCAGGGCGACACGCCGGTGTTGGGCGTGGATGTGTGGGAGCATGCCTACTACCTGAAGTACCAGAACCTGCGGCCGAAGTACCTGGAGACCTGGTGGAACACGGTCAACTGGGGAGAGGTTGCCAGGCGGTTCGGCCGGTAGCACCGAGATTAGAAATTGGCGATTAGAGATTAGGGATTGGAGATTACTAACCTCCGATCTCTAATCTCTTCTTGTTATTTATATGCCGATCATCATTCGCCCCGCGCTCGCGGAGGATCAGCACGCCATCACAGCGATCGTGCGCGCGGCACTGATCAACCCGCTCGATCTGGACTGGCAGCGCTTCCTGGTAGCGCAGTGGGGCCAGGATATCATCGCGGTCGGCCAGGTCAAACCGCACCAGGATGGCAGCCGCGAGCTGGCGTCGATCGCCGTGGTGCCGGAGTGGCAGGGCCAGGGGGTCGGCAGCGCACTCATCCGCGGGCTGCTGGCGCGCGAGACCGGCACGCTACACCTGATGTGCGCCGCCAACGCCGAGCGCTATTACGAGCGCTTTGGGTTCCGCCGGATCGATCGCCGCGAGATGCCGCGGTTTTTCCGCCGCTTCGATCGGCTCGCCAGTGTCCTCAGCGTGCTAAGCTTCAACCGGCTGCGCACGGTGGTGATGCGTCGCACGGAATAGGTCAGCCTCCGTGCAGGTCGTGCGCGGCCTGGAGCACGTTCCGCAGCAACATGATGTTGGTCACCGGCCCGGTGCCGCCAGGCACAGGCGTGATGGCGCCGGCCACTTCGGCCGCGCTGGCGAAATCCACATCGCCGACCATCGCGCCGTTCTCCAGCACGTTGATTCCAAAATCCACCACCACCGCGCCGGGGCGCAGCATCGCGCCGGTGATCAGCCCGGCGCGCCCGACGGCCGCCACCACAATCTCGGCCTCGCGCACCACACCAGCGAGATCCAGCGTGCGCGAGTGGGCGATCGTCACCGTCGCGTGTTCCTGAAGCAGCAGCAGCGCCATTGGCTTGCCGACGATGTTGCTGCGGCCGACCACCACCGCGCGCTTGCCGGCCAGTGCGATTCCATAGCGGCGCAGCAGCTCCATGCCGCCAGCAGGGGTGTTCGGAATGAGGCCAGGCAGCCCCTGAGCCAGCAGGCCAGCGTTGGTTGGATGAACGCCATCCACATCTTTGCGCGGGTCGAGCTGAGCGATCGCGCCGGCAACCGAGAGGTGGGGCGGGAGCGGTATCTGAAGGAGGATGCCACTGATGGCCGCGTCATGGCTGAGCTCGCGCACGGCTGCCTCGAGCGCCAACTGAGCCGTGTTGGCTGGGAGCAGCCGGTGAACGAAGTCGATCTCGGTATCGCCACAGGCCTTCTGAATGCCACGGACATAGCGATCCGACGCGGCATCGCCGGCGACCTGGACCACCGCCAGGGCCGGGGCGACACCCGTATCGGCGACGAATGCCTGAATCTCGGCGCGCAGTTCCTCGCGCAGAGCCCTGGCAAGCGCGCGCCCGTCGAGGATAGTTGCGGTCATAGCTCTCTCGTGCTCAAGTCGGCTCGCCGCTATTATACAACGTCAGATCGTCGACGCTGCGAGCCGGGCGCTCGCATATCGCGCTTATGCTACAATGATACGCACCTTTCAAGTGGACTTACTGGCCGTCGCCGCGCGCGACCTTTCGCGGCGAGCGTTCCACTCTTCGCGCAATGTGTCGCGGATATCCTCGTAGGACTGCTTGGCATCCCAGGCTCGCGAGATAGCCGGCTGGAAGACATCGTGGTAGAACGCTTCGCCCATACGCTGAATGATCTTGCGCTCGAATTCGGCGCCGGACTCAAGGTGCTCCCACCACGGCTCTGCGACGTCGTCCTCGCGGGCGCGGCGCTTCAACTCGCTGGCCTGCTCTGGCGGAGCGCCATAGAATTTGCGTGCGGCCACAACCTTGGCGACCGCCAGGCCATACGCCCGCGCATCCGGCTCACTCATCCGATGACGCTCGCGCGCCTTCAGCCGGTTCCATTCGGCGAAGATGTCGAAGCGCCGGATCTGGGCGCGCGGCGCCAGTGCGTTCTCTGTCATATCACACACCTCCTTTGCAAGATACATTTTTATTGAGCAAGAATGTGACCGCGACGAAAAGGTTTGTTTGCATTCTCGTGCTGACTGCGGCTCTGGCGAACTGCCAGCAACTGCCGGCCGCAGCACCTCCATTGTCGGGCGTAACCGCCACTTCGGCAGCCGGCTTGCGAGGGACCCAGCCCTCGCTCGCGCAGGCCGGCCCCTACGCGGTGCTGTTCGACGCCAGCCACGGGGAGACGTTCGGCAACGCCGACTGGGTCATCAGCGCCAGCCGGCCCGACCCACTGGGTGAGAACGCCGACCCGCGCGTCGAGACCGACTGGACCGGCGCGCTGTCGGCCTGGGGCGTGGCGCTGCACAGGACCGGCCGCTACCGGCTGATGACGCTGCCGCGCGGCGGGCAGATCAGCTATGGCCAGCGCGCCAACCAGCTCGATCTGTCCAACTTCCAGGTGTTTGTGGTGCCAGAGCCGAACGTTCGCTTCACGGACGCCGAGAAGACGGCGATCATGACCTTCGTGCAGAACGGCGGCGGACTGTTTATGATCGCCGACCATGACGGGAGCGACCGCAATGGCGACGGCATGGACTCGCTGCGTATCTGGAACGATCTGATGGGCGACAACGCTGTCCAGAGTGGCGATCCGTTCGGCTTTCGCTTCGATGCACTCGATATTCGCTCCGACAATGTGCGCGCCATTCCGGCCAGCGCCGCCGCAAGCCCGGTGATCCGCGGTCCGTTCGGTAATGTGACCGGCAGCATCATTCGCGGCGGCACAACCGCGA
>DATFXE010000163.1:0-4799 GCA_035258585.1 Roseiflexaceae bacterium
ATCGACTTCGACAGCTTCTGCCAGGCCGAGCCGGCGCTCGATCTCGCGCTGTTTCTCGCGGCCACCAAGAATATTGGCCTCAGTGAGCCGCACGAGGAAGAGAGCAATGAGGACGATGCCGAGATCGACCCTGTCACGCGCGAGGGGCTGCTCGATAAGCTCGACGTGATCTGTGAAACCTTTCTCGCCGAGTACGAGCGGCACGCTCCAATATCTCGTCAACGTGTCGCTCTGTGGCAGGCGCTCGACCTGCTCTCGCTGGTAACGACGTGCTGGACAAAGATCAAGCCGGTGCGATTGGGCAATACACTGGCGATGGCCCAGCGTCATCTGCGCGCCATGGGGCTTTGGGGCAACACCGAAGCCGGGGGCAGCACCCGAAAGCCCGCGAAGAGCATCTCTCGGCCTCAATTCCGCTACATGGCGCTGACGAGCGCGCTGCTAGCCAGCGCCTGGTTAGATGAGTGTGCCGAGATGTTGGAGATCGTATTGCCGATGTTCTAGTGGGTCGTTTGGTTTCCACATCGCCATTCGGTTGAACCGCACAACCGCGGAACCAGTGAGCGGCGGTTCTGCGGTTCCGCGGTTCGTAAATGGCGATAGGCATACCCCTGACCCACTAGTGCGCTTTCAGCGCAGATTTGGGTATCGGGTGCTGGGTGTTGAGTATGCGCGGACACCAGACCCAACACCCAAAACTTTTCTTTCTTCGATCGTCGATCGTCAGAGGTAGTATGAGGCCAACCATGGACCTGGATGTCACCCTCTCCGGCAGCGCGGGGCTCGCAGGCGTGCAGTGGCTGCTGATGGAGGCGCCGGCACGTGAGGCGTTGCTTGGCGCGCTGAGGGGTGTGCTGGAGGACGGCGCGACGATCGGCGCGATCGAGCTTCAGCGCGCCAAATTCAAGCCTGGCCGCTACCTGACGACCTACCACGCGGTCGAACTGCGCGGCGCCAATGCCGAGAGCACGCGCCTGATCGAGGTCAACTGGCTGGCGCCGGGCGCGGCCGACCCGCGCGGCGAGAGGGATGCCGTGCTGGCCATGCAGGCCGAGGCGATCGAACGCGACCTGGCGGCGCCGTTTCGAGCGTTACTCGCCGAAGATGCTGAATGGGGCATGTGGGTGCAGGTATTTCCGATCGACGTCAGCTTCCCCAGGCTGGCGCCCCTGGCCGACCCGGCCTACGTCCGCGAGCTGCTGGCTGTGGAACAAGCCGTTCAGACCCGCGCCGAGAGCTATCGGATCACGCCGATCCGCTACCGCCCCGACCAGCGCCACGTGCTACGCTACGACCCGCTCGACGCGGCGGGGCGAGTGGACGAGCGCGGCACGTTGTTCGCCAAGATCTACAACAGCCACAAGGCCGCACGCACATTTGGCGTGGCGTCGCGGGTCTCCGACTGGCTGGCCGAGCAAAACAGCGCTATCAGCGCCGTGCGCCCGCTGGCCCATATCGCCTCGGAAGGCCTGGTGCTCTACCCACGCGTGACCGGCACGCCGCTCTCCGATCTCCTGCGCGAGGGGGGACCGACGACAGACGGTCATCTGCGCGCGGCCGGCGCCGCCATTCGCGCCCTACACCAGACGCCCGAGTCGCTGGTCGAGCTTCAGCCGCACTCGTTCGCCAAGGAGCTGAAGGGCATCGTCAGCGCCAGCGAGCACGTCCACCCGCTGCTGCCGGAAACCGGCGCGCAGATCGCGACATTGATCCAGCGGGCGCGCGATTTGCACGAACGGCTGCCGCAGGAGCCGCCGGTCTTCGCGTATGGCGATTTCAAGGCCGATCACCTGTGGGTTACAGCCAGCGGCATGACCCTGATCGACTTCGATACCTGCTACCTGGCTGACCCGGCGATCGACCTGGGCAAGTTTCTGGCCGATATCCAGTGGTGGTACGATGGCTACGGCCTGGACGGCGCAGCGGCGGCGCAGGAGCAGTTTCTGGCCGGCTACGGCGCAACCTCGGCGGGCCGCCTGGCGCGCGCGCGCCTGTACGAGGCACTGGTGCTGACCAAATCCACCGTGCGGCGCGTGAAGCTGTTCGAGCGCGACTGGGCGCCGCGCACCAAGCGACTGATCGCTCGCGCGGCGGCGGTGCTCGAGGGGCTGGAGCAGGACGAGCCGGGGGCAGAATCCGACACCTAGCACCCAATACCTGCACTGAAAGCGCACTAGTGGTCAGCCACACTGATTTTGCTGGGGAGGTTCGGAGGGGGCACCCAGAGGGTACCCGGGCCCCTCCGAACCTCCCCAGGTGGGGGTGCAGGGGGCGACGCCGTTCCCCCTCTGGGTGTGGGCACCCGGCCGCCCCCATAACCCCCACCCAGCACAAACACTGTGTCAAGCCACTAGTACAGCTCGTCGGACATTCGTTGTTGGTTGGCTGGACGACAGATGACGGACGATAGACGATAACGCGATTGTCCGTCGTCTATCATCTATTGTCAGAACTGGCAAGGGATTTCCGCATCTAGGCCCTGCAAAAGTCGTGTGAATGGATAGATGATCTTTTTGTTATCTACCATTGTCGATGGGACTATTCTCATCGCCCCAATGATAAGCTATACTGATCTAACCCGCACAGCCTGCCCTGGAGGTTCAGCGGTACACAGCCGCCATAGCCAAAGATTCGCCAGTTTTATGCGCGGAGCGGGCGTACGGAGCAGTATTGGGCGCACAAAACTATCAGCAGGAAACCTTGACAGCGCTGCTCCGCTGGACTATGCGTATCGGCCCAATCGCAGCGTTGCTCAATATGCTCGGCTATTTCCCCGATCCGTCCTGGACGACGCCGATCGGGAGCGCCGGCGTGATCGTGCTGGTGCTCATCGCCTGGTGGTGCCTCAGGCTGGCGCGCCACGATCAGATTCGCCGAGCGGCGGAGATCTATATCATCACCGGCATGTCAATTATGTCGCTGGTGGTCTTCATCGCCGCGAGGAACGAAGCCCTGCTTGGTGCGATGGGCATGAGCGTTTTCGTGGTGATCGCCACCTTTTTTGAGCCACCACGCTCGGCGCTTCGTTGGGGAGCATTGGGCAGCCTGCTGTATGAGGCCGGCTTCCTGGCGCGCAATCTCGATCCATCGCGCGATCTCGGAATGCATATCGACATCGTCTCGCTCTATATTGTCCCACCAGTCATTCTGCTGTATCTTGCGCTAGCCGGTCGGATCATCAACGAGCACCTCACCCGCGCGCTAAACGCCAGTGAGAGCGTCGGGCACGAACTAGCCCGCTCATATGCCGAAGTCGAGCTGCGAATCGCCGAGCGGACGCACGACTTGCTCAAAGAACGCTACAGGCTTAACCATGCCCTGCGCGAGCTGACCGCCGCACGCGATCAGGCTGAGGCAGCCAGCCGCGCCAAGAGCACATTTCTCGCCAATATGAGCCATGAGCTGCGCACGCCGCTGACCACAATTCTCGGCTACGCCGGGTTACTCGAGCAGCACGAGCAGATCGCCGCCGACCCTCGGCTGCTGTCCGATCTGACTCGGATCAGCGGAGCCGGGAACCACCTGCTGGAGCTGATCAGCGATGTGCTGGACCTGGCACAGATCGAGGCCGGCGACATGGAGGTATATACGCAGCAGTTCGATTTCGCCGCACTGATCGATGAGTGCGTGGAGGCGGTTCGGCCGGCGGTCGCAAAGAACAGCAATCGGCTGCACATCGATCTTGGGCAAGCTCCAACCGAGATCTGCCTCGACCGCGCCAAGATCCGGCAGATCCTGATCAATTTGCTGTCGAACGCCGCCAAATTCACCGAAGATGGCGACATCTATCTGCGCGTGGGCCTGGAGGCTGGCGCCGCGAGGTGCGATACTCTTCCGGCCTCAAACCCGCAGCCGCAAACCTCAAGCCTGATCATCTTCGAGGTGGCCGATACGGGCATCGGCATACAGCCCGAGCAACTGCCGACTCTGTTTCAACCCTTCGCCAAGGGCCGCGTCGGCGAAGCGCGCGTGTACGACGGCACCGGGTTAGGGTTGGCGCTCTGCCGGCGCTTCTGTGAGCTGATGGGCGGAGATCTGGCCGTGGCGAGCGAGCCAGGCCAAGGCTCCACGTTCACTGTTCGCCTGCCATTCGCAACAGGTAGTGCGGCTCAGGCTGCCACGGCCGCCGCCATCACCGATTGCTCGTAATTAGAAGAGGCATCTATGGCGCTCATTCTGCTCGTCGAAGATGATCTGCTGAATCGAGAAATGATCTATCGCTATCTCCAGATCCAGGGCTTCGATGCCATAACAGCGCTCGACGGCGCACAAGCTGTGGCGCTTGCGCGCCGGCACATGCCCGACTTGATTCTGATGGACATGGGGCTGCCGATTCTGAGCGGCTGGCAGGCGACCGAGCGGCTCAAAGCGATGCCCGATACGTGCGCTATTCCGATCATTGCGCTCACCGCCTATGCGATGGCGGAAGATCGCGAGCGGGCCTTCGCCGTCGGGTGCGATGAGTTTGAGACCAAGCCGGTCAATTTTCAGCGGCTCAAGGTCAAGATCGATGCGCTGCTGGTGAAGAAAGAAAAGCGGATGGCATGAGTAAGAAGATATCTCTCAAGATGCCGCGAACACTCTATTGCATTGTCGCGTAGGCGATCCCGCTCTGCAAAAAGAACTCCTCTTTCCGCCCACCCGTGGCGGCTTTGCCGCCACGGGTGGGCGGAAAAGAAGCTTCTCGAGGGCCTGTGGCCCCATCTACCCTCTGGGTGACCCCCGCTAAAACGCCAACTGCGTAAGTCCTACGATTAATAGACGAGAAGGTGTGCATAAGTATAGCACGTTTCGCTTGG
>DATFXE010000164.1:0-3674 GCA_035258585.1 Roseiflexaceae bacterium
TCAGGCGCTTGGGGGCACTGGCATCCTCAGCAACCGCATCTCGTGATAGAGCGTCTCAGCTAGACCTGCTTTGAGGGAGCGGGGGCTGTAGCCCAGTTCGCGACGCGCCTTGGCATTGTCGCCGATGTAGGTCACACCGGCGTTGATGCGCAAATTCTCGGCGCTGTAGTCCTCCGGCACTGGCGTGACCCGCTCCACCACGCTCATCAGTCCCGACATGGCTTTCAGCACGCCCTGAGCGAGGCGCAGGCGCGGCACTGGCACGCCGGTGATCTGCTCAGCCAGCTTCAGCGCGTCTTCGAATGTGGCGGCTGGGCCGGCGATGATGTAGCTCTCGCCTGGCGCGCCTTTCTCCATTGCCAGAATGTGGCCGCGCGCGATGTCGTCCACGTGCGCCCAGCAGAAAGCGGTCTGCTTGGGAATGATCGGCAGCTTGCGCTGGAGATAGTGGATAAGAGTCGTGCGAACGCTGCTGGTGTCGCCGGGCCCGTAGACCAGACCGGGCATCACCACGACCAGCGGCAGCCCACTTGCGATGAACTGCTCGGCGAGCTTGTGCGCGACCGACTTGCTGCGGTCATACTCGCTCAGGTGCGAACCATCGTAGCGATAGGTCTCGTCGACGAGCTTGCCGTGCGTGTCGGAGTTGATCGCCAGCGTGCTCGTGTAGACGCCGTTGGGGATCTTCAGTTCGCGCATGAGTTCCAGCACGTTGCGTGTGCCCTCGATGTTGATCTGCGCGCCCGCGCGCTTGTCGCGCACGCCGATCTTGTACCAGCCGGCGATGTGGAACACGCCGTCCACGCCGCTCATCGGCGGACGCATGCTCTCCTTGTCGGTCACGTCGCCTTGGTGAATTGCAGCGCCCAGAGTGGCCAAGTCTTGCGCTTTCTCCGGGCTACGCACGACGGCGACGAGCTGATGGCCGGCTTGGGCCAGTTGCCGGGCTACGTGCGCACCAATGAAGCCAGTCGCGCCAGTCAGGAAGTATTTCATGGCTTTCCTTCGATAGCAATCGCTTGTGAGCGATGGCGCCGCTATGTCAGTGATCCGCTTCGGCACCATGGCAGCCCGGGGTGAAACGTTCCTACGAGCTCATAGAAGGTGGGACTTGTGCCGCGCCGTTGGCCCAAAGCTGCTGCAAACGCCCAAGCGCTTGGGGCGGAAGTGGGCCTTTCGCGCTATATTCCACGGCTTGCTCGAGCTGCTCCATGTCTGAAATCCCGATCAGCACCGTCGAAACCTCCACCTTGCCAATCGCAAATCGTATGGCCGCCTCGATGAGACTGTCTGCATATCCCTCTTGAACAAGAACGCCAAAGTGCTGCGATCGCGTGACATCCTCGCTGAAACGCTGACCTCCACCGATTGGATCGACGTTTCGTGCGGCGTTGACATGCCTTGCGACTGAGCCACTGAGCGCCCCACCGGCCAGCACGCGGATGGCCATGACGCCGATGTGATTGGCAGCAGCCGTATCGATCAGCTGGTGATAATCCTGGTAGGGAAAGCCATGCGGGACCGGCACGCCGGCGCTGGGATTCAGCAGGTTGAAACAGCACTGTATGCTTGCTGCCCCAACGCTCGACACCGCTTGGTGCAGCGCTTTGGTTTCGCCTAAACCGTTGATTCCCCACTCGCGGATCTTGCCTTGCTGCTGAAGCGTTTCGAACGCCTGGACGACTGGCGCTAGATCGTCGATACCGATCCAGGCTCGGTCTGGCTTGCGTTGAAGCGCGATGCAGTTGTGCAGCTGAAACAGATCGATCTGCTCGCGCCTGAGCCGTTTCAGGCTGCCTTCAGCCGAATCGATAATGGCCTGTTCGATATCATCCAGGTCTGCGGAGGCGAGCTGCACTTTTGTGCCAATCAGAACAGGAGGCCCGAGCTCTTGCAAAACGAGGCCCAGGCTCGTCTCCGACCTGCCATCGCCATAGCTACGCGCGGTGTCGAAGTAGGTGATGCCGAGCTCGACAGCGCGCGCGACCACGCGCAGCATCTCCTTGCGATCGGCCTTGATCAGCAGCCCACCAACCGCTCCACAGCCAAAACCTAACGCCGATACTTCAAGCCCTGTTCGGCCCAAGAGGCGATATTCCACAGCGAGCTCCTCACAGGTGGCGACCTGCACGTAATGCACAAGCAGATGCTGTATTATGCACTATCGTGAGTTGCAGATCGTATACGAAGCTTGGCGTCCTATCCGCCCAGGGACGGGCGGCTTCGAACCAGCGTGCATCCAGTATATCTGGGCGGTGTGCTGGCCTTCTCTTAGCTCCCAATCGTGCTCACCCTGCTTCCTGGTGGGGCACACAGCTGAGCATGTACAGCGCGAAGCTGCCCAGCCAGTGCTCGCCCATGTATTCGCCGCTGCCGATGCCTGTCAACCCTTCGCGCGCGTGCCTTTCGGCTGCCTCCAGCAGGATGGAGCGCCGCCGATCGTCGGCCGGCAGCGCTTGGGCGATGCCCCACAGACACCAGGCCCGGCTCAGGTTGAGCCCGTCCAGATGCACGATCTGCCCATCGCAGCGGTCGCTCACCAGTGCGGGCGTCAGCAACTGCGGCGGGCCACCTTCCGCCAGACTGGGCAGGAATAGCGCGAGCCACGGGGCAAAGTCTGCCTGAGGCAGCACGCGACGCATCAGGTCGGCCTCAGCCAGGCAGGGCGAGAGGAAGTCGCCGCCACTGGGCTCCCACATGGCTGGTCCATTCCTGTCGGCTGCATAGTAGTCCAGGCTGCGACCGACAATACGGTCGCGAAGCAACGCGTGGGCGCTGGCCTGGGCGTAGTCAAGCGCGAACGTGAGGCCGAAGGCGGTGGTGCTGTGGGTGCCACTGCGGATGGGGTAGGTCAGGCGCGGCAGATACTCCAGGTACAGCTCTGCAATCAGCCTCGCCAGCGGCTCGATGGCAGCCGAGATGCGCCGCGCATCGCGGTCGTGCCAGTCGAGGAACTCCTCGGCCAGCTTGAGCAGCCAAGCCCAGCCGTAGGGTCGTTCAAAGCCGCGGCGACCGGGCTGGGCGAAGTAGGCTACCTCAGCGCGGAGGTTGGCGTCAGTCAGGTGCTCGTTCAGCGCGCTGCGGATTGGCGTGGCCTCGGGCAAGCCAGGCAGCAGGCGCAGCAGGCGGGCGAGCAGCCAGTGGCTGTGTACTGCCGAGTGCCAGTCGAAGCAGGCGTAGAAGGCCGGATGCAGCTCGCGGGTGCGCCGTAGGTCGGCCGGGTCGAGCAGGACGTGACCCGGCTCGGTTGGATATTCCCTGGTGATGCCGTTCAGAGCGATGCGGGCGAGCTGCGCGGCCAGTTCCACGCTCAGGGCAGGCGATGGTTGCGTCATCGTGATATGGGCTTTCCTCAGGTAAGCTATTCGGAGTACTGGGCGTACGGTTGCGAGAGCATGCGCCACAATAGCCGCGCCGCGAGCACGGCGCCCAGCGCGCCGAGTGTTGCTCCGCCCAGCACGCCGCCCGCGATGCCGAAGATTCGTGTCTCGAAAGATGCGCCGGCCAGCACGCTGCCAAGCAGCCCAAGCAGCATGCCAAGGATGAGCCCAAACGCGGCGACACGCCTCGCCTGTGCCCGGGGGACGCCGCTGGTGTTGGTCGCCAGCCACGCGAGCAGCGATGGATGGGCGGATGGTGTGCGTGAGGTTCGTGCCTTCATAGCTCCATGATAA
>DATFXE010000165.1:0-6391 GCA_035258585.1 Roseiflexaceae bacterium
ACAGCCATCGCGCCCCGGCACTCCGCCGGTCCACTCCTGGGAGGCGTGGGGCGCTCAGCCGGACCCTGGCTTGCTCGACGGCTCGGGCGGGGTTGGGCATAGCGCTGCCGCCACGGCGGCCTGGCTGTATGCTGCCAACTCGCGGCCCGACCTGGCCGACGCCCGGGCCAGCGCCCGGCGTTTCCTGGAGCAGGCCGCGGCCGCCACAGGCACAGGCATTCCGGGAGTCGTGCCGGGCGTCTGGCCGATCTCACGTTTCGAGCAAGTATTCGGCCTGTATATCCTGCTGACCGCCGATCTGCTCGAACACTCAGGCCTGCGCGATGTCGTGCATGCTCAAATCGACGATCTGGCGCAGGCGATGCGACCCGCGGGCATCGGCTTTAGCGATTTCTTCGTTCCCGATGGCGACGATACGGCCGCCGCTCTGGCGGTGCTGCAGACCGCCGGCCACAAGGTCGACTTGCATTCGCTTCAGCGGTTCGCCGAAGGCGACCATTTCTGCGCCTTCCCAGGCGAACTCCAGCCCTCGGTATCTGTGCAGGCTCACGCGGTACACGCGCTGGAAAGCGGCGAAAGTCAGCCCACACATGTGTATATTACCGAGCGTCAGGGTATCGATGGGCGCTGGCCGGGCGACAAGTGGCATAGCTCCTGGTTGTATACTACCAGCCAGGCCATGATCGCCTTGGAAGGTAGGCGTCATCTCTATCCCATTCAGCAAGCTGTGGAAGCGCTCGCCAATCACCAGCATGCCGACGGCGGATGGGGTGTGCGCGGTTCAACCACCGAGGAGACGGCATACGGAGTTCTGATGCTCCGGTTGCTCCAGCGACGCGGCATCCTAGCCGAACAAGCCGGCCGTACGCTCTCGCGCGCAGAACAGTGGATGCTCCAGCATTATCGGCCATTCGCGCACAGCGATGTCAAGCTGTGGCTAGATAAGGATGTGTATCGGCCCGAGCGGATCGCTCGGGTGATCGAGCTAGCGGCGACCTTGCCGGCAAATGCAAGCCAGGAGGCCGAATGACGCAGATTCCGTCGCTGGAAGACTTTCTTGCCGCGCCAGCGGAACAGGTTGCCGGCGTTGCCCCCGCCACACTGATCTTCGCGCCAGGCGGCACCCGGCGCCGCGCCGTGCTAGCGGGCATCGCGCCGCAGAGCGAGGACTATGCGCGCTGGTCGCGTGAGCAGATGGTCGCCTGCGCACGGTGCTTCTTCACGCTTGGCGTCCGCCATCTGTTCATGAGCATTATGCGCCCGCGCCAGCTAGCCGAGGTCGGGCGCTACCGCGAGCGACTGCTCGACTGGATCGATTGGGGTGTCGCCGGCCCGGAAGCCCTGGCGGATTACCGCCGGCACGGCTGGCGCGCGCGCTTGCTCGGGGCCACGAGCCTGCCGGAGCTACGGCCGGCCGCCGATCGACTCCTGGAAGGGTCGTGCGGACCAGACGCGCATACATTGTGGTTCTACGCCGTGCCGGAGGCGGAATCGACCAATGAGTGGCTGATCGAGGCAATGCGACGATCTAGGTCACATCGTCCTGAGCAGCTCCGGCTGGCGCTCTACGGCGAGCTGATTCCACCAGCGACGCTGTATATTGGCTTTGGCAAGCCCATCCTGGTGCCCGACCTACTTCCGCCGTTGATCGCCGGCGAGGCCCAATGCTACTGGCTACAGCGGCCAGGGTATCAGATCGATGAAGCGATCATCCGGCGGATTTTTTATGATTGCGCTTATCTGCGCTCGACATGGAGCCAGGACAAATCAGCACGCTACCACAATCTAGAGGCGCAGCGCACGCTCTGGGAGCAGCCGGCAGTATTAGGCCTGGGTCGCCGGGTTGGGGCCTTTTGGTACCCGCAGGCACATCTTGGCGAAGAAGGAAGTGGGAACGTGGTATGAAGATGACCCAGCGTAACGTGACCCTGGCGCTGCTGAGTTTTCTGACCGCCGGTACATTACTGCTCCTGATCAGTGAGTACTTTACCGGCATCGAGACGAAATTTATACTTTATACGGCGATTGGATCGTTTGTCTCGGGCATTCTGCTATATATCTACTGGCGCTGGCCCGATTGGAAACCAACTCGCTACCTGGTCGTTGTCACGATCTCGCTGCTGATCGCACTTCTCACACCCGAGCCGTATGTCACCGACCATGCCTCGCTCACGATCTTTATGCCCCCGGCGCTGGCGCTGATCCTAACCAGTCCGGCATGGGTAGTCGGCAGCATGATCCTGGTCTACCTGACACTGCTGGCCCGCGCCGGCGGCCACGGCGCCTATGCAAATCCAGTGACATTGCTTATATCGGTGATTATACTCAGTGGAATGGTCCTGGGGCGGCTGATCGCCGACACGGCGCAGCACGCCGCTGAGGTGAATGCAGACAACGCCGAGGCGCAGAAACAGCGCGCCGAGGCGCAAGCACGCGAGCTGGCCGACGCGAATGAGCTGATGAGCCACCAACTCGATCAGCAACAGCAACTTCTCGACTTAGTGGCGACGCTGGAGGCGCCGGCAGTTCCGTTGGCCCAGGGCGTGCTGTTCGCACCGATCGTCGGCCATATCGACGAGCGACGCGCTCAAATACTGACGAATCGATTGCTTCAGGATGTGAGTGCGCAGCGCGCACGCCTGGTAGTATTGGATATCTCCGGCATAACCGTGATGGATACCGATGTCGCCCGCGCGCTGCTGAACACAGCGCGAGCCATTCAGTTGCTCGGCTGTGAGGTCACGCTAAGCGGAATCTCGGCGGCGATCGCGATCACCCTGATACACTTGGGCGTCGAACTAACTGGCATCGCGACCGCGCGCAGCCCGCAGGAGGCGCTGGCACGATATCTCAGCGCCACTAAGCCACCAATCACGACCAACGGCAATGGCAAGGAGCTTCTCTAACTGGCCCCGAAGAGTCGTGTCTAAACGCCGAGACGCGCGCCGCAGTTCGGGCAAAACATAGCCGACACAGGCATCTGGAATTGGCAGTTCGGGCAGAACTTCATCCCGGACGGCGCGGCAGCCTGCGCGTGCGGCTGGGTCGGCGGCTGGCTACTGATCGGCACATTCTGCGCCTGGATACCGCCAGGTGGTGTCGGCTCGACAAAGACCTCGGCTTGAGTTGCCTTCAGTTCCTCTTCCTTCAGTGTAATACTGCCTTGAAGCGCGTCCATTGCTTTTAGGATCTCGCCAAGCGTGGCCGATTGGATCTGCCCGGCCCGAAAGAGCTGGATCGCGCGATCGCCGAACTCCATGCGGTTGGCGTCGATCTGGCGCCTCAGCTCGTTGATCTCATTTTGAAGCCGCGTGGTCTTCTGAAACTTGTCGGCTTCGAACTTGGCCCGATCGACACCCTGCGAGATAGTTTTGCTCAAATTATCCAGGAAGCCCATAGACCCTCCATTGCATTACTGCTAAGATGCTAACTAGTCATACGACGATCAACGAACCATCTCAGGTGCGGCGTATTGTATCAGAGAGTCTGGTCGCACGCATCTAAACGTTTCTATCTATTCTGATCATGACAGTGGCGCGCCTGGCCAGGCGCGCCACTGTCATGATCAGAATAGATGATCCGGAATCGGCCTACGCCGGAACCAGCGACACGCGCCGGCGCCGGCCAGCACGCAGGAAGCTGACACGCCAGGGGCTGCTGCCCTTGAGCGCCTGCACCGCCTTTCGCAACGCCTCGATCGTGTCGGTCTTATGCTCGCTCAAGGATAGGATTATGTCGCCGCTGTGCAAGCTGGCGCGCGCTGCTGCCCCATCAGGTGCGACCTCCAGCAGCAGCACACCGCTGGTCTGGTCGAGGTGCTCCGATCGAAGGATCGCTTCGTCGATGCGCACATCCAGGCCGCTGATACCGAGCGTGCCGCGGCTGATACCCTGGCGGTGGCGCTCGGTCACCTGACTTATCACATCCAGCGCCGTGCCGGCTGGAATCGCAAACCCTAGACCTTGGGCGTAGGGCAGAATCGCCGTCGTAATGCCGACGACGCGGCCCTGGACATCTACCAGCGGCCCGCCCGAGTTGCCCGGATTGATCGGTGTGTCGGTCTGGATCAACTGGCCGAGCTTTGTATTGCGATCGAGCGGCAGCGAGCGATTCAGTGCGCTGACGACTCCAGCGGTAACGGTGAAATCCAGCCCATACGGGTTACCAATCGCGACTACCAACTGCCCGACGCGTGGCAGATCCGCATCCAGCTCGGCTACCGGCAGCCCGCCCTGGCCGACCCGCAACACCGCCAGATCGCGCTCGGGCTGCGCGCCGATCACGCCTGCCGGCAAGTTACGCCCATCCGGCAGCGTCACCATCACACGCGATGCGCTGGCGACGACATGCGCGTTGGTCAGTATATAGCCCTCGCTGCTGTAGATCACACCCGACCCAATCCCCTGTCCTTGGCCGCCACGACGCGCGCCGCCATGGCCGATCTCAACCTTCACAACTGCCGGCCCAGCACGCTCCGCCGCCGTCATCACGGCGTGGCTATAATAATCAAAGGCTTTCTGCTCATCTGCCACTGCCATTGTCGTCTCCTACTCGCAGGTCGCTCGGGTCGCCCAGGAGGCCGCTGAATGGCCTTCTGAACGGCCCGACGACCTTATCTATGTAATGGCTGCGGTGACGGAGAATGGTCTGCGGCCGATCCCCACTTCACCGCAGCCAGAATGCTTCATCCGAACTACCGACAACCCGGCCATCGAGCTAAAAAAAGAGTGCCATGATTGTAGCACTCTTTTCCAAAAGAATATATTAGAATTGTAATAGCGTAATTGTGTAATTTAGATGAAAAGAACCATGCTATGGAGCTATCCTTCGGCAAGCTTATAGCCAACTCCCCGCACTGTAACGATCATGCGCGGGCGCGAGGGCTCGATCTCGACTTTTTCGCGCAGGCGCCGCACGCAAACATCGACAAGATTGGTCTCGCCGACATAGTCGTAGCCCCAGACTTCACGGAACAGCGTTTCACGATCGAAGACCTGGCCGGAGTTGGCCGCCAGGAAGTAGAGCAACTCGAACTCCATCGGCGTGAGGTTGACATTCTGCCCACGCACGGCAACCCGGTGCCGCGGCTCGTCGATCTCCAGATCGCCGACGCGCACAATCGGCGGGGCCACACGATGCTTGTAGCCCTCGACACGACGCAGGATCGACTCGACCCGCGCGATCAGCTCGGCTGTCTTGAACGGCTTGGTGATATAGTCGTCGGCGCCTAGCTCGAAGCCATGCACCACGTCGTCGGTACCATCACGTGAGGTCAGGATGATAATCGGCACATCCGAGCGCTCGCGAATACGCTGGCAAGCCTCGAATCCGTCGACATACGGCATCATGACATCCAGGATCACCACATCGAACTTGTTGCTCTCAAACTCCTTGAGCGCCTCAAGGCCATTCTTCACCGCCACAATTTCATAGCGGGGGTCTTTGAGCGTGACCTGTATCAGCGTGGCGATCGATGGATCGTCATCGGCCACCAAGATGCGCCGGGTGGCGTTACTATCATCCTGTGCACGGTCGGAGGTACGGCGTATCAATCTCATAATGATTGCAGATTGCAGATTGCAGATTGCAGATTGTAGATCTCAATCTGCAATCTGCAATTTGCAATTTCTCAAACGGCTTCTTCCATCCGGCGGCGGTACTCCGAGCGGTCGGGGGCGCGCGGAACCATGATAGGGTGACCGCGGCCCTCGACGACCTCGGCGTTGATAATGCAGCGGCCGATATGCTCTTGCGACGGGATCTCGTACATAACATCGAGCAGCACTTCTTCGACCGTCGTGCGGAGCGCACGGGCGCCCGTACGCGAGGCAAGCGCGCGGTTGGCGATCGCTTCTAGGCCATCGGGTGTGACCTCAAGCTCGACATGGTCGAGTGCCAGCATCTTCTGGTACTGTTTGATCACGGCGTTGCGCGGCTCGGTCAGAATGCGGATCATCGCCGTTTTGTCGAGCGGTTCGAGGGCAGCGATCACCGGCAGGCGGCCAACGAACTCGGGGATGAAGCCATAGCGCAGCAGATCGTCGGTGGTACACTGGCTCAGGATCTGGTGCCGCGCATCTTCATGTTCGGCGGTGTAGCCAGCCTGAAAGCCCAGCCCGCGCTTGCCGCCGACGCGTTGGCCGACGATCTGTTCGAGCCCTTCGAATGCGCCGCCACAGATGAAGAGCACGTTGGTGGTATCGAAAGCGATATACTCTTGCTGCGGGTGTTTACGGCCTGGCAGCGGCGGCACATGGGCGACACAGCCCTCAAGAATCTTCAGCAGCGCCTGCTGCACGCCTTCACCTGAAACATCGCGGGTGATCGAGGGGTTATCACCTTTGCGCGCGATCTTGTCGATCTCGTCGATATAGATAATGCCAGTTTGGGC
>DATFXE010000166.1:0-4004 GCA_035258585.1 Roseiflexaceae bacterium
ACCCCCGCGACACCGCGGTAGTATAGCATGGCGATCCCCGACTGTCAAACAGCTTGACAGCCCTTGCAGGGTATGGTACAGAGTCGACATTCCTGGGTGGGGTATGGGGCCGGGCTGCGCCCACTCCATACCTCCATCCCCACCACAGAGTGTCAAAAGGAGCCAGACAATGCCAGAAGCAACCATCGGCATAATCGGCGGCAGCGGCCTGTACGCAATGGAGGGCCTCGATCAGGTCGAGCGGGTCGAGTTGAGCACTCCGTTTGGCGCGCCCAGCGACGCCTATGTGCTCGGCACGATCGCCGGGCGGCGAGTGGCATTCCTGCCGCGCCACGGGGTCGGCCACCGGCTGACGCCCAGCGAGGTGCCCAGCCGCGCGAATATCCATGGCTTCAAGCAGCTCGGCGTGCGATACCTGACCTCGATCAGTGCGGTGGGCAGTCTGCGCGAGCAGTTGGCGCCCGGCCAGGTGGTCATCCCCGACCAGCTGTTCGATCGCACCAAGGGTGTGCGGCCCGCCAGCTTCTTTGGCGACGGCATAGTCGTCCATGTCCAGTTCGACAAGCCGTTTGACAAGCAGCTCTCCGATCGCCTGGAGCGCGCTGCGCGCGATTCCGGCGCTACCTGTCACCGCGGTGGGACGCTGGTAGTGATGGAGGGGCCGCAGTTCTCGACGCTGGCCGAGAGCGAGGAAAACCGCCGGCGCGGCCACGATCTGATCGGTATGACCGCGCTGCCCGAGGCCAAGCTGGCACGCGAGGCCGAGATCGCCTACGCGACCCTGGCGCTGGTCACCGATTACGATTGCTGGTACCCCGGCCACGACGTCGTCACGGTCGACGCGGTTGTCAAGGTGCTGCTCGCCAATGCCGCGCTGGCGCAGGAGGTCATCCGCCGGCTGGTGCCGCTGATCGGCGATGGCTTTGACAGTCCGGCCCACCAGGCCCTGGCGACGGCGATCATCACCGATCGCAAGGTGATCCCGGCCGAAAAGCGCAAGCAGATCGAGCTGCTGGCCGGCAAATACCTTTAGGCGGCAGCGGCACAGCGTGCGTCCAGGGACAATTTGCCCAGTGGCCCAATCGCTATTGATTGTGTTGCTGGGTTCAGCTCGATCCGGCCCTTCTCGAAGTACTGCACCCGGATCGGCACGCCATTGATCGTCTCGCTCAGCTCGGCCGAGATCGGGTTGCCAAGCCGCCAGGGGCCGTTGACGCCGTTGTAGAAATCGCGGAACTGCGCCTGTGGCGGCTGCGGCGCCGGCAGCGCTCGCCCGGCCGCGAGCGCGCCGCCCAGGCCCGCGGGCTGAATCACACGCACCACCTGCTCGGCCGGAGGAAGCCCACGCAGCTCGCTGCTCGGTACAGGATGAAGCTCTAGCAGTGCGGCTTCGAAGTACTGCACCACGACTTTGTCCGACTTGCGCACAAACGCCTCGGTCAGCGGCAGGCCGAAGCTGCCGCGGCCGCCCATGTGCTCCCAGGCCTTGCGAAACATGCCTTTGACATAGTGGCCGCTCTCGGGTATCAGCAGCGGCGCGTCGTCGCCGTCGGGCAGGTGCGGGTGCAGCGAGGTCAGCGGTAGCTGCGTCACGGTCGTGCTTGGCAGCGCCGGCACGGCCACGCCTTGGAGCAGCGCGGCGGCCGGCTTCAGGCTGCCATCCGGCCGGAATAGCCCGAAGTGCTCCTCGAAGCTATCCCAGCGATCGGTTGGCCCGGCGTCATAGTCGCGCAGCGTCCACGCCACCACGCCGGATGTGCGATCCCTGGCCGCCGCCAGGACCGCCTGGTAGAGTCGCACCTGGGTGGTTTCGCTGTAATTTTCCATGCATCCTGGGCCAGTTGGCCAGCCAAACTCTTCGATGATAATCGGCTTGGCGGTCTGGGCACGTAGTTTGTCGAGGTCGCCGGCGACGCTGCCGGCATCGTAGCTGTGCATGCTGACGACATCGCTGTAGTCGATCACTCGGCGTCCGTCGGGGCCGGGCGCCCACAAACTGCTGACCTGCCCCATGCCAACTGTGACAAGCTGGCGCGGCGCCAGCGCGTGAACCTCATCGGCCATGCGGCCGATCCAGCGCAGCACTTTCTGAGAATCGCCGGCTTTCCATAGCCCATAATGATCCGGCTCATTATGGATATCCCAGGCGAAGATGCGATCGTCGTCCGCGAAGCTGGGGATCAGCGCGCGTAGGTACGCCAGATTCGTCGCCTCAGTCGGGCTTCCGGCGTCTGGAAAACTCTCGTAAAAATCGAACAGCGTCACTATCAGGCGCATGTCCAGCTGGCCGGCGATCTGGGCCGTCTCGCGCAGGCGCCCAATCACCTTGGATGTCACCACGCCGTCGCCATCTTTAGTCTGGCTGAAATTATACGGCAGCAAGAGGCGCACTGTATTGACGCCAAGCTGCTCGCGCGCCAGCCGCAGCTCGCGCTCGACCTGCGGCCCATCCCAGCTGGCCCACATTTTGCCCCACGGCCGCCACTGCGGGTAGTAATTGACGCCCTTGATCTGGATCGGCTTGCCCTGGTAGAGCAGCTGCCCGCCGGATGCCTGGATGAAGCTGCCGGCCTGGCCGCTGGAGGCCGGCGGAGCCACGGGTGCGGGCGACGCCGCATCGCCGGCATCCAGCTCACGACCCAGCAGCCCCAGCAGCACCTCGCTTGGCGTGCCGGCGTTCTCGGGGTGGTATTCGAAGCGTGCTCGCTCGAACCACTGCGTCAGGTACGGCTTGCCGTCGGTCGGGTTGACTTCGACCTGAGCCTCGGACAGCGGCAAGCCAAACAGCGCCAGCGACTCGGCGGCGCTTTTCCCAGGCTGGCCGTCCAGTTCAAGGCCGTGGCTGGACCAGTAGGCCCAGAACTGCGGCGCGATCGCATGGCCGGTCTCGGCGAAGTAGTGCGGGGCGCTTGGGTCGGCCTTTGGGAAGGTGTTCCAATCGCGGCCCTGCCTGGCGAGCAGGTCGGCGCCCAGTCGACCAAGCAGCACGTTATACGGCGCCGCGTTCTCGGGATGTAGCTCGAGCCGGTTGCGCTCGAACGGCTGAGCCTGTAGCGCGCGGCCCTCGATCTGCTGCTCTTGCTGAGCAGCGGTGGGGTAGCCGAACACCGGCAGCCCGCCGTTGCCCGCCCAGAAGGACGCGATCGCGCCATCGATACATGCGCTGATCGCCGGAGCCGCCTCGGGGAAGCAGCGCGGGGCGGCCTGTGCGGCGGGCGCGGGCACCCCCGAAATGCAACATAGAGCGAGTAATGACGCGAGAATGATGTTGCGCATACTGATCCTGAGCTAGCTGCGAATCCATAGCCACTCGCTTATTCGGGGAGCCGGCATGATAGCCGGAGTTGAATCAATCGGCAACCTGCGACGATAGTACTTTAGAACCATATCACTGTGGTACTTTTCCCTGTGTAATTGCTCTCTCAGCGCCTTTACGACCGGCCCAAATCGTGCTATAACATCCCTGTTATATCAAATCTCCTATGATCGTCCCTTATGGTGGGGGTGCGGGGCGGCGAAGCCGCCCCCGCACCCCCACCATAAGGGAGGTGTGGAGGGGTCGAAGGCCCTCCACACCTCCCTTAAAAGAGACTATCTATCAAGATTTGATATTACACGCGGCGCCAGTGGAGATCGGGCGCAGTGTAGAGACCAACGTGAACGTTTCTTAAGGGCCGGTCATGTCGACCAGGCCCCGAGTTTGTTTGTCTAAAAACGGCTATGGCATCTGAGCTTGACTCTATTCTTCAGCAGCTCGCCGACCACGAGCGCATCGAGGCGCTGGCGATCACGCTGCGGAACCCCGACGCAGGGAGGGACGAGCAGCCCCAAGTGCGCCTGCATGTGGCGCCGGCGCTGACGGCGGCACGGCCGGCGATCGTGGCGGCGCTGGCGACGCTCACGCCGCGGCCGCTGCTCTACGTCGTCGGCAGCGGCGATCTGGCGCTGCGTGCCCGCGAGGATCTGCACCAATGGCTCGACCCGGACGCGATGCTGCTGTTTCC
>DATFXE010000167.1:0-21751 GCA_035258585.1 Roseiflexaceae bacterium
TGCTAGACGGTCGATCTTGTCCGCGATTTGGACTATTTGTAGTGCCTCGCCGATGTACTTCCAGTGCTCGAGGACCTTCGTGGATTGATAAGGTATCACGATTGCCTTAATTGCAGAAGAGGTATTGAAGAGTTGATACCCCTTATCCGTTGGATGTGTAAATCGCCATGTCTGATGATCTGGCTGTAGGTCGTTTATAACTTTAAGACCTTTGTGAAGCTCTAAATGGAGATAGAACTTCCAACCGTCTTCTTGATCGAAAGGCAAGGAGCCGTTTTGTTGTACGATTGCTCTCAGCATACTTCGTACATTGCAGAGCATCTCTAGGCAAAATCGATCAAAAGTAAGAACAAAGGTTGAGTCTACCGTTGCTTCATCCAGTACGGATTTTTGCTCCCGCGCTCTTTTTGCCTGTGAGAGCAGTTCATCTGTTAAGCCCAATATGGATTGTTTGCGACTGTCAGGCATATCCAGAATCATTGCGCCTTTTCGCTCGTGATACTATATCGGATTTTTATAGTGATGGGCATTACTATAGAGAGTGCAAAGCTGCCGTCCAACTCGGAATTAGATTGGAGCAAACTGTTTCTACTATACGAAGGCCGTGCTACTATGCGAACGAGCGTTCGTATAGTAGCACGACCGGCTCGGTTCTATTCGCCCCTGGCTCGACTATGAGGACACCCGATTGTAGATTGAGGTGAGCTCAATCTACAATCGACAATCCATTGCACGTGCTATACTGTCTCCAGCGATTCAGCAGAGCGATCCAGCATATACGCCGCGAGCTTGCCTGTTCAAGCTCGGCGCTGCTACCAGTGACACACGAGGGAGTTCCGTGATGCGTATTGGGGTTGTTTTCCCGCAAACTGAGATTGGCGACGACCCGATCGCCATTCGCGACTACGCGCAGGCGGCCGAGCAGCTTGCCTACCAGCATATCCTGGTCTACGACCACGTGCTGGGCGCCAGCACCGCCAATCGGCCGAACTGGCGCGGCGCGTACACCAGCGATACACTGTTCCACGAGCCGTTCGTGCTCTTTGGCTATCTGGCCGGTCTGACGAAGCGGGTTGAGCTTGTCACGGGCGTGATTGTTCTCCCGCAGCGGCAGATTGCGCTGGTGGCCAAGCAGGCGGCCGAGGTCGACGTGCTCAGCGGCGGGCGGTTGCGCCTGGGGGTCGGCATCGGCTGGAACGAGGTCGAGTATCAGGCGCTCGGCGAGAATTTTCACAACCGCGGCGCGCGCATGGAGGAGCAGATCACTGTGCTGCGGGCGCTCTGGACGGAGCCAGTCGTGACCTTCCAAGGCCGCTGGCACCAGATCGAGGAGGCTGGCATCAAGCCGCTGCCCATCCAGCGGCCGATCCCGATCTGGATCGGCGCCACGGCCGATGCGGGGATCGAGCGGGCCGGCCGGATCGGCGAGGGCTGGTTTCCACAGCGCGCGCCGGACGAGATCGCGCGCGCGCAGGTCGAGACGCTGCTGCAGGCGGCCGCCGCGGCTGGCCGCGCGCCCGAAGCGCTGGGCATCGAGGCGCGCCTGAGCATCGGCCAGGTGCGCGAGTCGGAGTGGGCGCGCTTCGCCGAGAGCTGGCGCGAGTTGGGCGCCACGCACCTGGGCGTGAACACAATGGGCGCTGGTCTGCGCTCGCCCCAGGATCACATCGACGCGCTGCGGCGCGCGAAGGATGCACTCGGCGTGTGATTGTCTTGTGACAAGAACGTGCTTCGTCATCACATCTGTTTTCGTTTTTTCGCTCGTAGAGCGAAAAAACGAAAACAAAAAAGGAAAAGTACCGCTGCGAATGATTACATCGTGAAAAGAGGAACCCAATGACAAGCTCAGGTCTTCAGATTGAGAAGCTGGCCGAGGGCGCCGGCGCGACGCCAAAACCCGGCGATCGGGTGACGGTCCATTATACCGGCTGGCTGACCGATGGCCGCAAGTTCGACAGCTCGGTCGATCGCAAGCAGCCGTTTGTATTCACGATCGGCCGCGGGCAGGTGATCCGCGGCTGGGATGAGGGCGTGGCGACCATGCGCGTCGGCGACAAGGTGCGCTTGACCATTCCGCCCGAGATGGGCTATGGCGCGCGTGGCACCGGCGGCGTCATTCCGCCCAACGCCACGCTGATCTTCGAGGTCGAGCTGTTGGACGTAGGAGTATGAGCGACGTGCGGCACGATAGTCATCGTATACTCCTCTAGAACGCCGGTAGAGAATCCGCGAATAACGCGAATACACGCGAATAAAATTGACTTATTCGCGCAGATTAGCCTCATTCGCGGATCGTCCGGCCAATACTCTACCGATGGCTGTAGTGGTCAACCACACTGATTTTGCTGGGGAGGCTCGCAGGGGGCGGCCGGGTGCCCACACCCAGAGGGTACCCGGCGTCGCCCCCTGCACCCCACCCAGCAGAAACACTGTGGCAAGCCACTAGTGCCTAGTGGCTAGAAACGCTACGCACTACGCGCTATGGTGTTCTCTGTGGCTCATTTTACGTGTTAAGGGGAGGCGCGGATGCTTACGACCGATCCCGAGGTCCTCAACGATCAATTCGCGATCGCCCAGCACATCACCTTCAAGGCGACGGCCGGCGGCCTGCCGGTGGCGGAGATCCGCAATTCGTACGCCGCGGCCTCGGTAGCGCTGCAGGGCGGGCATGTGATCGCATTCCAGCCGCACGGCCAGGCGCCGGTGATATGGATCAGCAGCCTGAGCGCGTATACGCCGGGCAAGACCATCCGCGGCGGTATTCCGGTCTGCTGGCCGTGGTTTGGCACGCACCCGACCGATCCATCCAAGCCGTTTCACGGGTTCGTGCGCTCGGCCATGTGGCAGGTGCGCGGCACCAGCGTCGGCCCTGGCGACGCGACCGAGATCCGGCTGGGGCTGACCGAGGATGATTCCAGCCTGGAGCTCTGGCCGCACGCCTTCGATCTGGAGATCGCGGTCACGGTCGGCGCACAGCTCCAGGTCGAGCTGATCGCGCGCAACCCCGGCGAGAGGCCGTTCGTCAGCGGCGGCGCGCTGCATACCTACTACGCAGTCGGCGACGCGCGGCAGATCGTGATCTACGGCCTGGAAGGCCGCGACTACCTGGACAAGGTCGAAGGGTTCAAGCGTAAGCAGCAGCAGGGTCCGGTGACGATCGCCGGCGAGACCGACCGGATCTATCTCGACACCGATGCTGCCTGTGTGATCGACGATGCGGTGCTGAAGCGCCGCATCCGAATCGCCAAGGCCGGCAGCCACACCACGGTGGTCTGGAACCCGTGGGCCGCGAAGGCCAGGGAGATCGCCGACTTCGGCGACGACGAATACCTCTCGATGGTCTGTGTCGAGACCGCCAACGCCGACACCGATGTTGCGACCATCGCGCCGGGCGGCCAGCACCGGCTGAGCGCGGTGATTGGCGTAGAAGCGTAAACATCTGGCACAAGGCACAGACGACTACATTGACGACCAAACGTAGTGCGTAGTGCGTAGTATGTGATCGAGCCGTACGGAATACGCACTACGCACTACGAAGATGAGATTTTTATACACCGATTGGTAAAGCGATGGCGCTCACCCCAACCCCTCACGATTTACGTGCGCTCGCCCGCCGGGCGATGCTGGAGGCCGGCTTCGCGCCGGATGTTCCGCCCGATGCCGCCGCCGAGGTTGCCAGCCTCGATCCCGGCCCGCCCGTCGCCTCGGCGCCGCAGACGCGCGACCTGCGCGGACTGCTGTGGTCGTCGATCGACAACGCCGGCTCGCGCGATCTCGATCAGGTCGAGTACGCCGAGCGTCTGCCGAGCGGCGAGATTCGCCTGCTGATCGGGATCGCCGATGTGGATGCGTTCGTGCCGGCCGGCTCGCCGATCGACCGCTACGCGGCCGGGAACGCCACCTCGGTCTACACTGGCGTGGTCACCTTTACCATGCTGCCGGAGCGGCTTTCGACCGACCTGACCTCGCTGATCGAAGGCGCCGATCGGCTGGCGGTGGTGGTCGAGTTTGTGGTCGGCGATCCTGCCGGCGGCGGGCAGAGCGGCGAGCCGCGCGCCCGCGACGTCTACAGCGCGCTGCTGCATAATCACGCCAAGCTCGATTATGAGACCGTCGGCCCCTGGCTCGAGGGCAGCGCAGCCCTACCGCCGAAGTTTGCGGGCACGCCAGGCCTGGAAGAACAGCTGCGGCTGCAAGACCAGGCGACCGAGTGGCTGCGCGAGCTGCGCCGGCGCAACGGCGCGCTCGATCTCGAGACGATCGAGGCCAGCCTGGTCACTGCAAATGGCGTGGTGACAGATCTCACCGTGCAACATAAGAACCGTGCACGCTACCTGATCGAGAGCCTGATGATCGCCGCCAACAGCGTGATCGGCGGGCTGCTGGAAGATCGCGGTTCGCCGGCGATCGAGCGGGTCGTGCGCACGCCCAAGCGCTGGCCACGGATCGTCGAGTTGGCCGCGACGTTTGGTTCACACCTGCCCGCCGAGCCCGACTCGCGCGCGCTGGCCGACTTCATGGAGCGGCGCAAGCAGACCGACCCGGCGCACTTCCCCGATCTCTCGCTCGCGGTGGTCAAGCTGTTGGGCTCGGGCGAATACACCCTGGTGCTGCCTGGCCGCGATGAAGTAAGCCACTTCGGGCTGGCGGCGCAGGATTACACCCACGCCACTGCCCCCAACCGCCGCTACGCCGATTTGATCACACAGCGGTTGATCAAGGCCACGCTGGCCCAAGCGCCTACACCATATTCGGACGCCGAGCTGGAGGCGATCGCCGAGCACTGCAACGAGCGCGATCGAGCCGCCAAGAAGGTCGAGCGCCGCATGCGCAAGACCGCCGCGGTGGCGCTGATGGCGGGCCGCGTCGGCCAGACCTTTGACGCGATCGTGACCGGCGCGGCGGCCAAGGGCACTTTTGTGCGCCTGATCGAGCCGCCGGTCGAGGGCCGCGTGGTGCGCGGCGAGCAGGGCCTGGACGTGGGCGACCAGACGCGCGTGCGGCTGCTCGCCACCGATTTCGAGAAGGGATATATCGATTTCGAGCGAGTATGACGCGCGTGTTATAGAGGTGGTTTGGATGACTGTCGATACAACCTCCGCTCTGCCCCTCGAAGCGGTCGTCACCTACCCGCTGCCCGGCATGGCTGTTCCGGGCGCGATCGCCTGGAGCCCTGACGACAAGCTGATCACGTTTCTGCACAGCCCCGACCGCAGCCTGACGCGCCAGCTCTACGCCTTCGATCCGGCCAGCGGCGAGCGCCGGTTGCTGCTGGCGCCGATCGACGGCGGCGCGACCGAGGCGAATATCTCGCTGGAGGAGCGGCTGCGGCGCGAGCGGCTGCGCCAGCGCGAGCTGGGTGTGACGCAGTACGCCTGGGCGCGACGGGCCAACCGCATTCTGGTGCCGCTGCGTGGCGATATCTACGTTCAGGATGGGCCCGGCGCACCGCTGCGCAAGATCGTCGATTCGCACGGCGTGCCGACGCAGGGCGCACACCTCTCGCCCGATGGCGCTTCGGTTGCGTATGTGCAGGATGCCGAGCTGTACGTGGTCTCGGCCGATGGCCCTGCGGCAAGCTCAGGAGATGCCGGTACGCCGCGCCAGTTGACCAGCGGCGCGCGCGGCAGCGGCAAAACCCACGGCCTGGCCGAGTATGTCGCGCAGGAGGAGATGGCCCGCCGCGAGGGCTTCTGGTGGTCGCGCGATAGCGCCTGGCTGGCGTTTGAAGAGGTGGATGAGACGCACATCCCGATCTATCGGATCGTCCACCAGGGCAAGGACGCCACCGGCGAGGGCGCCCAGGAGGACCATCACTACCCCTTCGCCGGCGCGCCCAACGCCAAAGTACGGCTGGGCGTGATCCCGGCGACTGGCGGCCAACCGATCTGGATGGATCTCGGCGCCGACGAAGATATCTACCTGGCGCGGGTCCAATGGCTGCCCGACGGCAGCCTGACCGCGCAGATCGAAAATCGCGCGCAGACCAGGCTCGATCTGGTGCGCTTCGACCCTCAGACGGGCGAGCGGCGCGAGCTGCTGCGTGAGAGCAGCGATGTGTGGATCAATCTGCACCAGATGTTCAGGCCGTTGCGGCGCGGCGCGTATGCAGGCGGCTTCATCTGGGCCTCGGAGCGCGACGGTTTCCAGCATCTGTACCTCTACGACCAGGATGGCGCGCTGATCCGCCAGCTGACGCGCGGCGAGTGGATGGTCGACTCGCTGGCCGGCGTGGACGAGGAGCGCGGCCTGCTCTACTTCACTGGCACACGCGAGAGTCCGCTCGAAACGCACCTGTACGTGGTGTCGCTTGAGGGGAGCAAGCCGCGACGGATCACCAGCGAGCCAGGCAAGCACAGTGTCGTGCTCGACCACGCCGCTACGCGCTATGTGGACACCTACGACTCGCTTGACCAGCCGCCGACGATCACGCTGCGCTCGCTCGAAGATGGCGCGCTGCTGGCGACGATCTTCGACGAGCGCGACCCGCGCGTGGATGAGCTGGCGCTCGAGCCGCCGGAGCTGGTCACGCTGCCCAGCCGCGACGGCGTGACGCTGCACGGTGCGATCTTCCGGCCGCCGTCTCGCTTCGGCTCCAGCCCCTATCCCACGATCGTCCAGGTGTATGGCGGGCCGCACGCGCAGACGGTCACGAATAGCTGGACGCTGACGATCGCCATGCGTGCGCAGTACTTGCGCAGCCAGGGCTTCCTGGTCTTCCTGCTGGACAATCGCGGCAGCGCGCGGCGCGGGCTGGCCTTCGAGGGCGCAATCAAGCACCACATGGGCCATATCGAGGTGGAGGATCAGGTCGACGGCGTGCGCTGGCTGGTCGCGCGCGGTCTGGCCGATGCCGAGCGGGTGGGAATCTACGGCTGGAGCTACGGCGGCTACATGGCCGTGATGAGCCTGGCTTGCGCGCCCGAGACCTTCAAGGTGGCGGTGGCCGGCGCGCCGGTGACGCACTGGGATGGCTACGACACACACTACACCGAGCGCTATATGGGCACGCCCCAGGCCAACCCCGGCGGCTACGCCGAGAGCAGCGTGCTGGCCCATGTCGACGCGATCGCCGGCAAGCTCATGCTGGTCCACGGCCTGATCGACGAGAATGTACACTTCCGCCATACCGCCCGGCTGATCAATGCGCTGATCAAAGCCCGCAAGCCCTATGACCTGTTCCTCCTCCCCGACGAGCGCCATATGCCGCGCGGTCTGTCCGACCGAATCTACCTGGAGGAGCGCATACGCGATTATTTCGTCGAGCATTTGTAGGCGATTTCGAGAATGCATCGTTTGCTTTAGGACTTACGCAGTTGGCGTTTTAGCGGGGGTCACCCAGAGGGTAGATGGGGCCGCAGGCCCCCGAGAACCTTCTTTTCCGCCCACCCGTGGCGGCTTTACCGCCACGGGTGGGCGGAAAGAGGAGTTCTTTGGAGGGCAAAGCCCTCCAAACCTCCCAACTGCGTAACTCCTATGCTTGTTATTTGCACCAAGATAGGACTTACGCAGTGACCCAGAAGTGGAGAGTGGAGCAGCGGTACTTCACCTTCTTTTTGTTTATCGTTTTTTTCGCTCGCAGAGCGAAAAAAACGATAAACAGGTGGGAAGTACCATGCTGCCGCAGGCTTCGTCGTGAGCTCAGCCGAACGGCAAAGCGGCGTTTGCATGCGCGACTACGCAAGTTATACATGAATAATATAGCGCTGCTGTTCTTCCCGTTCGCCCTGGGCGCGTGTCGCGCGCCGGCGCTACCGAATATTCCTGTACTTCCGACAGCATCAGTAACCGTAGGGCCTGGCGGCCAACAACAGAAGGCAATGTTCATGAACACCATTATTCCAAAACCGGTCGCGGTGACGACCACCACTGGGACTTTTAAGATCACGGCGGCCACGAACATCTCCGTCGAGCCTGGGAGCGACGAGGTGACTGCGATCGGCGATGAGCTGGCCGAGCGCCTGCGACGTGCGACCGGCTATCCCCTGCCGGTGCAGGCGACCGCTGCCCCATCAGCCGGGCGCATCCATCTCACAACCGGCGGCGACGCAGCGCTGGGCGAGGAGGGCTATGAGCTCACGATCGCATCCGATTCTGTGACCTTGACTGCCCATCGGCCGGCGGGCCTGTTTTACGGCATCCAAACCATCAGACAGCTTCTGCCTGCCGCGGCCGAGCAATCGACGGCACACCCCGGCTCGTGGGCGCTGCCGGCGGGCACGATCCGCGACTACCCGCGCTTCGCATGGCGCGGCGCTATGCTGGATGTGGCGCGCCACTTCTTCGGCGTCGCCGACGTCAAGCGCTATATCGACCTGATCGCCGCTTACAAGCTGAACCGCCTGCATCTGCACCTGTCCGACGATCAAGGCTGGCGGATCTGGATCAACTCCTGGCCCAACCTGGCCGAACATGGCGGCAGCACCGCGGTTGGCGGCGGCTCCGGCGGCTACTACACCCAGGCCGACTACGCCGAGATCGTCGCCTATGCGCAGCGGCGCTATATCATGATTATCCCCGAAATCGATCTGCCGGGGCACACCAACGCGGCCCTGGCTTCCTACCCAGAGCTGAACTGTGATGATGCCGCGCCGCCGCTCTACACAGGCATCGAGGTCGGCTTCAGCACGCTGTGTCCCGACAAGGCGATTACATATCAGTTCGTGGACGATGTGGTTCGCGAGCTTGCGGCGCTCACGCCCGGCCCCTATCTCCACATTGGCGGCGACGAGGCCCAGGCGACCAACCACGACGACTATATCCGCTTCATCGAGCGCTTTCAGCAGATCGTGCAGGGCCACGGCAAGCGCATGATCGGTTGGGAAGAGGTCTCACAGGCTGAGCTGTCGCCTTCCTCGGTGGTGCAGTACTGGCACAACCCGATCGTCGGGCAGGCGGCGCGGCGGGGCACGAAGGTGATCGTGTCGCCGGCCGACAGGCTCTATCTGGATATGAAGTACGATTCGTCGACGCCGCTTGGCTTGAACTGGGCCGGCTACGTCGACGTGCAGCACGCCTACGCCTGGGACCCCGCGACGCAGATACCCGGTGTGTCGGAAAGCGATATTCTCGGCGTGGAGGCGCCAGTCTGGACGGAGACGCTGGAGACGATGCACGATCTCGAGTTCATGGCCTTCCCGCGGCTGCTGGGCTGCGCCGAGATCGGCTGGTCGCCCGCGGCGGCGCGCAACTGGGATGACTACCGCCTTCGCCTGGCGGCGCACGGTCCACGGCTCGCGGCGCAGGGAGTCAACTTCAATCGTGTCGAATCGATCCCCTGGCGCTGATGCGCTCTCACAGTCAGTGGGATGGGGTTTGGGGCCGGGGCTGCGCCCCGGCCCCAAACCCCATCCCACTGACCGTAGACTGAATGGAGAGAGGCATGCCAATCTATATCGGCCTCGACATCGGCGGCACCAAGCTGATGGTCGCGGCGGCCGACGAAAGCGGCGCGATGGTGCGCCGGACGCGCGAGTCGACGCCGCTCGATTTGAATGCCGGCCTGAGCCTGCTGCACCGCATGATCGCCGATGTCGCGGCGGGCGAGCGGATCGCGGCGATCGGGGCCGCGATCGGCGGGCCGCTCGACGCCGAGCATGGCATAGTCTCGCCGCTGCATCAGCCTGAGTGGCGCGAGGTGCCGCTCAAGGCGCTGATGCAGCAGCGCTGGGGCTGCCCGTTCTTCGTCGACGTGGACACCAATGTCGCCGCCGTGGGCGAGTACGCCTCCGGCGCAGTGGCCTGCCGGCGCTTTCTGTACATTACCCTGAGCACCGGCATGGGCGGCGGCTACCTGGTGGATGGTAAGATCTACCGCGGCATGGGCGAGGCGCACCCCGAGATCGGGCACCAGGCGATCAACTTCAGCTGCGCCCACCCCGAACGCGTGCGCTGCGAGTGCGGCGCCCCGGATTGCCTGGAGGCGCTGATCTCTGGCAATGGCATCCGGCGGATCTATGGCAAGCCGGCCGAGCAACTCGACGATCCGGAGTGGGCCGAGGTAGCCTATAACCTCGGCCAGGGCCTGCGGAACCTGGCGACGATCTATCTGCCCGATCTGATCGTGCTGGGCGGCGGCGTAGCGGTCGGCGGCGGCGAGCGCCTGCTCCTGGCCGCGCGCCAGGTGATGGCCGAGCGGCTGCGGCTGGTGCCCATCCCCGATCTGCGGCTGAGCCAGCTCGGCTACGATACTGCGCTGCGTGGCGCGATTGCGCTTGCGCAGCAGGGCGGCGCATAAGCAAAGAATTTGTAAACCGCGCTGGAGCGCGGTACAATAGCGCAGGCGCTATTCGGCGCCCTGTCGTCGCGAAGATCCTTGACGGCTGCCGCTTCCTGTAAGACCCGGTGACATGGTACAGATGGAGCGCGATCGAGCCACGTTGCTACGCGATTGCCATGCCGCCGTCGACCGGCTGGTGCACCTATGGGGCTGGCAGCTGCTTGAGCGCGAGGTGTGGGCGCGGCAGGCCGCCGATCTGTTGCAGGCTGGCTTAGCCGCCGACCCAGGCCGGGCCGCGATGCTGGCGTATAGCCAGACGCTGCACGCGGCCTGCTCGGGCGCCGAAGGGCGCCAGCGTCAGAACCAAGGCTACGACGAGTTGCTTCGCTACCTGTGGGCCGGCGCGCGCCGGCGCTACCCCGAGATCGCCGAAGATGCCACCCAGCGCGCGGTCGAGCGTGTGTTTGCACTCTTCGCCCGCTGCCGCACCACCGGCGCGTTCCTCGCGTTCGCCTTCCAGCAGCTGATGGACTCTGCGCGGGCGCTACGGCGACACGATCAGCTGGACCATCAGGCGGGCGTCCCTGCCTGGGCCGGCCCCCGCCGCGAGCTGGCAAAGCTCCCCGATCGACGGGCCGACATGGACGAGCGCGTGATTGTCGCGGAGCTGCGCGCACGCTTCGAAGAACTATCCAGCCAGTTCTTGCGCAAGCATCCGCGCGCTGGCCAGCAGCTCGCGGCGCTTCGGCTCAAGTATATCGATGGGCTCGACGAGGCCGCGATCGGCCAGCTGCTGGGCAAATCGCCCGGGAGTGTCTATACGCTGCGCGCCCGCGCGCTGGAGAAGCTGCGCGCTGAGCCGGAATGGCGGGCGCTGGCGGTGGACTTCGGGATCCTGCCGGAAGATTAGCTGGCCTATCGGCATCTAAATTGCACGACTTACATTCTACCCCACGTGTGGGTGTTAGCAGCGGTACTTTTCCTCCTTTTGTTGTTCGTTTTTTCGCTCTGCGAGCGAAAAAACGAACAACAGATGAAATGGGAAGTACCATGTTGCCGCAGGCGAAAACTGCTTCTCAGGCGGCGACTGTGTATATCCTGTAAGTATTTGTGGTGAAGTGTAAGATCGGCTTCGAAATCTGCCTTACATCCATGCACACGTTTTTGTGTGCCTTGCGCTGTCGATAACCAGAGGATTTCGCACATGTCCAACCGGATACATTCCGATTCGCGAGGGCTCGATCACCCATTCCGCGAAGAGCTGCCCGTCTACGCCGCGGCGATTGCGCTCGGCTCCGGCGCCGAGCTCTCTCACCCCGACCTCGCCGCGCATCTTGCGGCCTGTCCCGATTGCGCAGCCGATCTGCAAGAGCTATTAGAGCTGGTGCGACCGGCCTATGCCGGCGCGCTCGATCCCGCCCCAGGCCGCCCGGCGGCCGACCTGACATTCCTGGAGGCGCCTATGCAAGCTTCACGGCCAACCCCACCGGTCTGGCTGCTCGACGCCGGCCGGCTGGTGATTCGCTTCTCGCAGGCGCTGCTGGCCGGCATGCGCCAGCCGTCGCTCGCCGGCGCCACGCGCGCGGGCGGCCAGCTGATCTATCGCTACACCCAGGAGCCTGGCTCGCTGCACGATCTGGATGTCTCGGTCGAAGTCTATGCTGAGGACGCCGCGCAGAAGCAGGGGCGCGTGCGCGTCGGCGTGGATGTCGCCAGCCGCGGCCCGCTCGACCAGAGCGGCAGCCTGGTGACGCTCTACCTGGGCGAGTTGAACTGGAAGGCCGAGACCGACGAGACCGGCTGCGTCGACTTCGCGCCGGTGCCGCTGGAGGAGCTGCCAAGCCTGCGGGTGGAGATCACCCCGTTAGAACGTTCGCACGTTTGAAGGTTTGCACGTTCCTACGTTCTAACGTTCTAACGTTCAACTGCTAGTCCGGTCGGCCAATCAGCATAAACGGCGCCCAGTAGAATGGGTCGGCGTAGATCGCGGCGTCGAGCGCGTCGGGCGGGACCTCGGGCAGCTCGCCCAGCGCGGCGACGAAGGCGGGGTTTTCGGCGCGCCAGCGATCGAGTGTGGCGAGCAGATCGCGGCCGGTCATGCCGCGCAGCGCCACCTGCGCGTCGCGCAGTGCGGCGGCCGGCGCCCTGCCCGCGCGCAGCCCGGTGTAGAAGCGATCCATCGCCAGCAGCGCCACGAAGTCGGCCGCCTCCCACAGCGTGCAGACCACAGCCGGCGCGCCGGCGTACAGAAATGCGCGTTGTAGCCCTAACAGCTCGTCGCCGGGCACCACATGGCTCAGCCCGCTCATGCAGGCGCTGAGCGTGACCAGGTCGGCGTCCAGCGCCAGCTGGCTCATGATCGTGCGGGCGCTCAGCGCGTCATCCTTGCCCAGCTGGACGTACGAGCCGAGCGGGTCGTGCGGGTCGTAGACGGCGTGGCCGGCGATGTGCAGCCAGCGCGCGCGCCGGCCCTCGGCCAGCAGGCGCGGGCTTTTGGTGTCGGGGCCGGCCCACGCCTGCCCGCCGGCCAGCCGCGCGACGTGACGGGCCTCTTCCTCGGCGTAGCGCAGCGCCGCTTCCCCTGCGTCGTTGTAGCCCAGCGCGAACGACGTCTCACCTCGGCTCGGCGGCCGGCCCAGGCAATTACGCAGCAGCACGGTGGCCGATGGCGCCTGCGCGATCGCCGGCCCATCGGCCTGGAGCAGGTGTGCACCTTCGGCCGAGCGCAGCGCCATGAACGGCACATAGTGCAGCGGGCCGTGCGGAATCAGGTACAGCAGCTCGCGGCCGCGCAAGAGGGCTGCCGCCGGGGCGATCAGCTGCGCGTGCAGGTACGTCAGCAGCCTCTCGCGCAGCAGCCGCCGCCCTGGGCCGGGGTCGCCCGGCTGCGGGCGCAGCGTGTTCGGGTCGAGCGCTGGCCGAAACACCTCCAGCCGATCGCGCGTGATGGCGAAGATCAGCGTCTGCGGCGGCAGGGTCAGGTGTTCGCGCAACCTGGTATTCTCGGGCGGCAGTTTGTTGATCAGGCTCTCGCCGCGCGGCAGCACGCCGATCGTGAAATACTCCAGCAGCAGCGCGTCCTCGCGCAGCCGCGATTGCACCTCGCCCAGCGTCGCGATGGGCTGGGATAGCGCGTCGTACAGCGCCGGGTCGGCCTGGGCCTGCCGCTTCGCCAGCAGATCCAGGAAGGCCCGCGAGCGCGCTCGCTCGACATACTGAAACGCCTCCTCCGGCCGATCCAGCGCCAGGCACAGCAGCACCATCGCCTCGTAGACCTGCTGGGCGGTGCCGAGCAGCCCGATCTTGATCTCCTCGGTCTCGGTGGCGCCGCGCAGCGTCTCGATGCCCTCGATCGCCGCCTCGTACGCGGCGTAGGCCTCGTCGAGGCGGCCCTGGCGCTCGAAGACATTGCCGCGGCGATAGTGGATGAGGCTTGTCCGTTTCTGGTTACGCAAATGTATTGCCAGTGTCAGCGATTGTTCGTATATGGTTAGTGCTTCATCCCATCGCTCTTGGGTCTGGTAAAGCAGTCCAAGGTAGAGCCAACTATCCATTGTAACCGACGGCTCCCCATATTGTGGAGATTGTGATATTGCTAACGCACGTCTATAAGCTGTTTCACTTTCAGTATCGTGATCGAGTATATGATGAAGGAATCCTTGACCCCAGTGGAGGTGCGCCAATCCAGACTGAATGCCAAGCGACTCGTAGAGTTTAATTGCCTTATCGAAGTAGTTTTGTGCATCTTGCCAGCGCCCTAGCCATATTGCGTAGTTACCGATGTTGTAGAGCGCATGTGCTACATTATTATTGTCTCCGAGATCGTGAAAGATTGCTACACTTTGCATAGTGAGATTGAGGGCCTGATCATATTGCCCGATCTCTTCATAAATCATTCCCATATTTGCCAGAGCTACCGCTTGATAGAAGCGATTATTAACTTTGTAGGCCAGTTCATGGACTTGTTGATAAAGTGCTAATGCGCGATCATAGCGAGTTTGAAACCAATAGACTTGTCCGAGCGCATTTCGAACTTGAATATTTAGATTATCTTCTAGATTTTGCTCATTGATAAGGTCCATCAGGATTGCTTCGCCACGATCGTAGTTTTGCGTGCGAATGCAAACATAGCCCTCAAAGAATGATAGCTGATGGAGATGTGGCGCCTGTAGTGATTCTAGGGCGCGCACGGCCACGACATATGCGGTGAGGATCTGCCACTCTTGCCGCGGAGCAATCAGCAGAAAAAGCTCGTTCAGATGGTAGAGACAGCTCACTTCATCGGCTGGGAGCCGTTCAGCTGGATGGGTTTGCTGCAATCGACGCAAAAAATAGTCGAAAACGTGCGTGTGCAGCGTTAACTCATCAGAAGGATGTTCCGCGCGCAGACGCGCCAGCGCCTCGGCCCGAACGTCATCGCGCAAGCGGTACATGCCGTCATATTCTGGGACCGCTTCTACCAGGTCACTCGCCAGCAACGCCCTAACCTCATCATCTCCAGACGCGGCGAGATCGCGGAGCAGATCGTGATCGAACCAGCGCAAGAGCGCGCATAGCGAAAGGAGGTCAGGAGCGGGCGCTTCAGTTTTGTCCCCAGGCATTTCGGGTTGTTTCATGCTCGTATTCTAACCGACAGTCGTGTGTTTTGAAGAATGTGGAGGTGTCGTATGGACGGAGCCACGCATAGCCTGATCTTCAATTCGACGCTGGAAAAGCAGGTCGCCGCCGCGAGCACGGATACCCCCGAGGCGATCTACATCCCACCGGATGATCCGGTCGTGCAGCTCGATCTCGCCGCGGATGCGGCCGGCGCGCCCGCCGAGGTCAAAAAGGTCAAGCGGCAGCGCGACCACATCCCCCAGGTCGATTCGTTCGTCGCCCCCGAGCCGAACCCGTTCGGCACGGCGATCGATTGGGCCTACCGCTGCTATGATGTCAATCTGCCCTCGGCGCGGGACGGCCAGATGTTCCAGAGCTCGATCTACCTGTTCAACGTCCTGGTCGCACTGGAGTGGCATCCCGATGAAGAGTATATGGCGCAGCTCGAATCGGCGTTCCACCGCGCCTCCGACCTGCTGTTCGACATCACCGACGGCTGGATGGCCTTCGGCCAGGTGGTCTTCGGCGGGCCGGAGCTAATGGACTGCGCCGATGTCCAGATCATGGCCTCCAACCGCCTGCTGTCGCGCGCCTGGGTCGGCGGTATGCACACATTCCCGGAACACCCCAACGACGAAAAATATATGCCCATTCGCATCGGCCGCGGCCTCTGGAATGATAACCGGCGCGGCATCATTCCCTGGGAGGAGCCGGAGGGCTACCGCACACTCATCCACGAGTGGGGCCACTACGCGCTCACGCTCACCGACGAGTACCTCGAAAGGCGCCAGCTGGTTCCGCCGGAGCAGGTTCGCCGGGCCGAGGCCGCCGACCGGATGCTGGTCCAGGCGCCGATCACGACCGTGGTGATGCCGACGGTTCACTCGTTCAGCGATTCGATCATGTCCACCACCGAGGGTACCAGCGAGCTGGTCTCCAAACAGTGGAAGAAGCTCTCCGTGCGCTTCCCCAGGGTGCCGCCGGACCGCACCGCGCGCCAGGTGCGAGCCGGGCCGCGCCGGGTGCCGATGTCTCTGCCCCGCGTGCGGCGCCAGGGATCGCTGGCCGGCGCACCGGATAGCTCGACGGTCTTCCTGCCGGCGTGGCAACACCTGCGCGAGCGGCTTGCGCAATTCGATCTGCCCGATGACGTCCAGACCGATCACTGCTGGGTCTACGTCTTCCAGGGCATCGGGCCGGACAAACCAGATCCCGAGCGTGTGATCGCCCAGGGCACGCTCGAAGCGCGCTCGGACAGGCAGCGCTTCCCACTGTTGGGCGCGCGGCCGGGCGACGCCGTCGTGCTGCTCTTCGCGCTGCGCGACCATCCGCCGCTGGTGCTGCGCGCCCAGATCGCCGCGGGCGGGCGGCTGGAGGACTGGACCTCCGTCGGCCCGGCCGCGTTTCCGGCGATCGACGTCGTGCCACAGCCGGCCGCCGTGCAAGCCACGCTGGCCAGCATCAGCGTGCGACTGGAGGGCGCGGGCGACCCGGCGCCCGATCGCGTCTCGGTCTTCCCGCTCGGCCACACCAGCCCGATCCATGCGACGCGCCAGAAAGGTTCGGGCAAGTCCAGCTGGGCCAGCAAGCCGCACGACGCGCCGACACTGGACGGCCATGTGCTGGTGCGCTGGGGCAAGGACGGCGAGCAGGTGCTGATCAGCTCATTCTCGCAGGGCGGCGGTCCTACTACAACCAGTCCATTCCCCGCGAACCCGATCGCCGCCGGCTCGTCGGACGGCGGCGCGATGCTGTTCTTCAGCAAAGGCGGCGACAACGGCAGCACCTACGGCCACGTCAAAGTCGTCACGACGATCGCCCACGGCCTGGCCGGCACGCCGCAGGGCGGGCGCGAGCGCGGCTATGCGTACAGCATCGCCGGCAACCAGGCGCTGCCACCGGAGCTCATCCCGACGCTGGTCATGTACTACGATCCCTTTGGCCTGCAGGATGAGCAACTGCTCTTCGACGGCGACCTGCGGATCTGCCGGCTGGTGAACGGCGAATGGACGCCGCTGCCGACCTACCTGCCGCCAGGCTACCGTTTCGCGGTGACGCCGCTGGACCGGCAGAATGGGGGCGCGCTCGTCGCGGCCAACCCGGATGGGCCGCGCGTCGAGTACTACAAGGTCTGCTGGGTGCCGCGCGCCGCCGGATAGACGATGGACGATGGACGATAGACGATAGACGATAGGCGATAGACGATAGACGATAGACGATAGACGATCGCACTACTTCGCGTGTCGTCTTTCGTCTTTCGTCGTTCGTCCGAGCGCGCCGGCTGTACGTTTCTGGCCGGCAAGGATATCACGCGGCGCGGGCGAGCGCAAGGGCGGGTACGGCGGGCCAGGGCTGCGTCAAAGTCCGTATAAGCACCCTGAGTAGGCCGATAGGCCGTATCGAAGGGTGCGGCCTCGACCCGTTCGCACCCTTCGATACGCGCTCCGCGCTACTCAGGATGCTCACTCGAGTGACTTTGACGTGGCCCTGCGGGTGACGATGGTGTATAGATCGCAATGATCGTCGCGGCGAACCGGTGTATCTGCCCGCGATGCGAATGAATGATTCACATCGCAGGCAGACACGCCCGTCTGCCCCTACAGCATGGATCATCGTTGGTTTCTGCGTTCGCAATGTGGCGCGCGGTCCGGGCGTAATGGGGTAATGGTAGGTCCGCCGCCGCCGCAGGCGAGGGTCGTGGTCGTCGCGGCGTTCCGCCGTGTGTAATGGCGGCGTGGGCCGCGCCGGCGATTGGCGGCGAACGGCGGGCGCATCGGGTCGCGATGAATCACCATGATACCGTAGGGGCGTAGCAGTTGCACTTATCGAGAGACCCATCTTCACGATGGGTACAACTGCTACACCCCTACATCGTTGATCCATCGTTGATCCATCGTTGATTGTCGATCCGGCATTGCCAGCGGCGCCACGCTGGCGGCGTGCGCGGGTTCAAATGTGTTCCAGCGCGATGCTGGAGCCGTGCTCGGTGATGGCACAATTGTCTTCAACCTGTACGCCCAGCCGGCGGCGCTGGGGCGCGGCTACGTCTACTCGGATGAGCCGGTGGTGCAGCTCGACCTTGGCCGCGAGTTTCCGCGCAATCAGCACCAACTCGACAATCTGCGCGCCATGACGCCGCGGCTGAGCGCCGGCGACTCGGCCTTCGGCCCGTCGCTCGAGTGGGCTTACCGCGAGTACGTCGTGCGCCGTCTATCGGCCGGCACAGGCGATTCGGCCGCACCCATAGGCGACGCGCCGGCCCAGGTGGTCGACCTGGCTACGCGGCGCAGGCAGATGCAGGCGCTGCGGCCGATCGAGCGGCCGGCCGCGGCGGAGGACCCGCGGCTGTGCCTGTTCAACGTGCTGGTGGCGCTGGAGTGGCTGCCCGACCAGGCCTATATGCGCCAGCTCGAATGGGCCTTCCGGCGCGCGTCGGATTTCCTCTACGATGTCAGCGACGGTATGATGGCCTTCGGCCAGGTGGTGTTCGGCGGCCCCGAGCTGATGGACGCTGCCGATATTCAGATCATGGCCTCGAACCGGCTGCTGCCGCGCAGCTGGGTCAGCGGCCTGCATCTCCCGCCGAAGTACATGCCCATCCGCATGGGCCGCGGCGTCTGGCATCGCAACAACCACGTCAGCATCGTGTGGGACGAGCCGGAGGCCTACCGCACGCTGATCCACGAATGGGGCCACTACGCTCTGGAGCAGCGTGACGCCTACGCCGTGCCACAGCAGCTCACCTCGGCCGCGACCGCCGGCCTCGCGAACGCGCCCGATCACCTGCTGGTCCCCGCGAAATCGGGCGAGGCCGCGCCGTACGCGATCATCATGCCGCACATGGGCATCGCCAGCGAGTCGGTCATGGCGACGACCGAAGGCAACAGCGAGCTGCTGGCTCATACCGCCGGTAAAAGCGCCAAATCCAGGAGCGAAGAGTGGAGCATCATTCTGCGGCGCTTCCCGTGGCTGAATCCGTCTGCGCAATCGCTGGAAGGGCCGGGCCGGCTGCCGCTGCCGCTGCCGCGCTTCGATCGCCTGGGCGCGCTCGCAGGCGAGCCGTCGCCCGCTGACCTGCTGCTGCGCGCGTTCCCGCAGGGTCTGCGGCTCGATACCTGCTGGGTATTTGTTCTGAAAGGCATGGGCGCGGGCCAGCCCGACCCGGAACGGGTGATCGCGCAGGGGACGCTCGAATCGCGCTCGGCCGAGGAGGGCTTCCGGCTGCTGGGGGCGGCGCCGGGCGATACGGTGGTGCTGATCGGCAGCGACCGTTCCGGCAACCCGCTGGTCTATCGCGGGGCGATCGACGCCGCCGTGGGCGACGGCCAGGACGAGGCCGGCGTCAAGGCGTGGCGCAGCGCGACCCCCGGCGCGTTCCCGGCGATCGGCGTCGTGCCGGACCGGATGGATTCGCCCGGCAAGCTGGCGCGCGTCAGCGTGCGCGTGGACAGCGCCGGCGGGCGGCTGCCCGGCCAGGTGTGGCTGTTCCCGCTCGGCCAGGCGCGCGCCCAGGATGCGCTCGCGCTCGGCGCGCCGGATCGCCCGGCCTGGGCCAGCGCCGCCTACGCGGTGCCGACGCTGGACGGCCACGTGCTGATGCGCTGGAAGGACGGCAGCCTGCTGATCAGCTCGTTCTCGCAGGGCGGCGGGCCTGCAACCAGCAGCCCAAACCCTGCGAATCCGCTCACCGCCGGCTCGTCGGACGGCAAAGCCCTGCTGTTCTTCTACGACGAGACGCGGGCCGCGGCGTACGCGGCCGATCCCAGCGTGTATGTGAGCCACACGCCGCAGGTGGACTATAGCGGCGTCAGGGTCGTTACCACGACAGTCCACGGCCTGCCTGGCGCGGCGCCGGCGGGCGCGCGCGGGCTGACCACGGCGTTCAGTCTAGCCGGCAACGCCGCGCTGCCGCTGGCCCTGGCGCCGACGCTGGTGCTGTACTACGACGCGCCGGATGAGCGCGACCTGCTGGCGGGCGACGTGCGCATCTGCCGGCTGATCGACGGCACCTGGAGGCCGCTGCCGACCTATCTGCCGGCGGGCTACCCCTTCGCCGTCGCGCCGCTGACGCTGGAGACGGCCGGCTCGCTGGCGGCCGAGGATGCGCCGGCGCGTGTGGAGTACTACCGGATCTTCTGGCTGCCGCGCAGCGCCGATACGCGCGCCGCGTGACGACCGAATATTGAGCCACCGAATGCGCGAAGCGCTGAAAGCGCATTAGCACAAATCGTGCCATGCTTTACGGAAGTGTAAGATTTTCACCCCTACATGCTCTTTATGAGTATACCCAACGAAACCCGAGAATAGACGAGCTTGTGAGGGGTGATCATCCTATGCATGAGCACGAACTGACCGATCGCGCGTGCTACGAGCTCTTCCGCCGCGCGATTGTCGAGCGCGACGGCGAAGCCTGGGCCGCCATCCATGCGCACTTTCGGCCGCTGCTGATCGGCTGGGCGCGCCAGGCTAGCGGGCGCGCGCCCTGCGCCTGCCAGTGCGAGGATCTCGCCGATCGCGCGCTGGAGCGGGCCTGGCAGGCGCTCACCCCCGAGCACTTCGCGCAGTTCCCCGCCCTGGCCGCGCTGCTGGCCTACCTGCGCACCTGCGTCGGGGCGGCGGCGATCGACGACGTGCGCGCCGAGGCCGCCAGCCAGCGGGCCTCCCAGTGGCTGGAGGCGCCGGACGTCGCCACGCCCGAGCAGCAAGTGCTGGGCCAGTTGGACCGCGACGAGCTATGGCGGCTGCTCGACAAGCTCGTATCGAGCGAGCACGAGCGGATCATTTTGATCGAGAGCTTCGTGCTGGGCCTGCCCCCACGGGCCATCCTGGAGCGCCACCGCGATCGCTTCGCGGATATGGCCGCGATCTATGGCGCCAAGCGCAACCTGCTCAACCGGCTCGCGCGCAGCCGCGATCTCCAGGCGCTCTACCGAGAACTGCGCGCCGCGTAGGGCCGGGCGGCAGTGAGCAGTCGGCAGTGAGCAGTCGGCAGTAGTATATGCCTCCTGCTTACTGCCGCCTGCTCACTGCTTACTGAACAGCAGTATAATAGTCAGGTCGAATCGACTCACCCGATGATACCGCAGCTGGAGGTGTAAGATGACAAACCTGACTCAAGAGCGCTGTGTTGCCTGTCGGAGCGACTCGCCACGCGTGACTGATGCGGAGGTTGCGGAGCTAAAGCCACAGATTCCAGAGTGGAATATTGTCGAACATAATGCGATTCCAAGCCTGGAGCGAGCCTTCCGCTTGAAGAACTTTGTACAGGCGCTTGACTTTACCAACAAAGTCGGCGCGCTGGCGGAGGAAGAAGGTCACCATCCGGCGATCCTGACGGAATATGGGAAGGTAACAGTTGTCTGGTGGACACACAAGATTAAAGGCCTCCATCGCAACGACTTCATCATGGCCGCTAAGACCGACCAGATCGCTGCTCAGTTTGCCGAGCAGCAGTAGTGCCGCCTAGGATTTTCTCCTTTACTTAGCAATTACTCATGTTGATGCCGCGCCGCCGTGGTATCATGCAGGCCTGGATCTCGATGTTGGCCACGATCGGCTGAATATTCCATGCAGCTTCGCCGCGCCGGTAGCAACATAGCTCATACAGCCCTGCGTAAACGCGTTGCTGGTTCTGCTGACGATGGACGATCGACGTTAGGCGATCACAGCATCGTCCTTCGTCGATCCTCCATCGTCGGAACCGGAAAGCACCTTCTGCCGACGTTTATCAGAGCGATCGTACTCGCGGCCCTGCTGGCCGGGTGCAGCCCGCTCGCGCCGCCCCATGCCCCACCCACCTCGGCTGCGGCGCTCCTCGACGCGCCACCAGTAGCGCCGCCTAGCCCATCGGCGACGCCCCAGCCGACGCGCGCGCCCATCCCGACGCCCAGCGCCACGCCAACGCTCACGCCGACGCCGAGCGCTACGGTCGTG
>DATFXE010000168.1:0-5134 GCA_035258585.1 Roseiflexaceae bacterium
GCCCCTCGCACTTCCCTTTCAAACAGTTTCCTAGTACTACAACGAGAGTTGGGAGGTCTGGAGGGCGAAGCCCTCCAGATTCCATCCTCAGTGGGGGTGCGAGGGGCGGCAAAGCCGCCCCTCGCACCCCCACCGAATAGGGTTTTTCGGGGGCCAGAGGCCCCCGAACCCCCATTCGGAAGTAAAGTCTCGTTGTAGTGCTAGGCACCGCCCTCTTTATGTGTAAAATCGCATAGTCAGTATAGGCGCCGAGGACTCGCGTGGCGCGAAGAAAAAACAACCAACAGTAGCGTTTTGTGGATAAAGAACGATTGTTTCAAAGACAGTTGTGTTCGCGCTTCCGTCGCAGGCGCACGTAGCGATGACGATCCGCTGGTCGCTGAGCTTTGCGCCTGTCATAGCGCTGGCAGAGAGCAGCCCGGCCAGTGTCACCGCGCCGGTGCCCTGGATGTCGTCGTTGAAGCTGCACAAGCGGTCGCGATAGCGGTCGAGTAGGCGCCGGGCATTGTTTTTGGCGAAGTCCTCCCACTGCAGCAGCGCGTTGGGAAACATGCGCATGACCGCCTGAACGAACGCCTCGACGAAGTTGTCGTACTGTGGGCCGCGCACACGTTCGTGGCGCCCGCCAAGATAGAGTGGATCGTTCAGCAGCTCCTGGTTGTCGGTACCTATGTCCAGGATGATCGGCAGCGTCGTGGCCGGGTGGTTAAAACTATCGCCATATTTAGGCGGACGTGTACTAGGGGATACTACGATCGGACACGCCGTCGCGCGGCGCCGCATCCATACCCAACGCTGCTCGGACGCCGTGCCCGAGCTCGAGTAGCGTCAACGGCTTGGCAAAATAGTGCTGCACACCAAGTGCCCGCATCTCCACGCGTAGCCGTGGCGTGTCCCCAGCTGTCAGCACCAGCACCACAACGTCAGAGCACAACTCGCGAAGTGCCTTGACAAGTGCCCCGGCTGCGCGATCCGGCGGGCTAGGATCGACAATCACCAGATCGATATGCTCGCGGATGCAACGGAGCCACGCCACACCGGCTGATGGCGCAACGGTGACCTCGACATCCGACCCAAGCGCTAGCTGGAGCCCGCGCTGGGTCACCAGCGCAACGATCGGGTCGCTATCCACGATCAACATGTGCTGCAGTGGCCTGGGTGGAGCGCTGCTGGTCGGCAGCATATCGCGCATCGTCATCATAAGAAAATGCCTCGTTCGAATGTAGGGCCGCGTCGCGTTCTTTCCACTCGCCTCTGGGCAGCGCCCTGAGGATACAGGTTCCAGTTTGCGGTTGAGAGTATCCACCAGCTGCCGATGTGCGCTGGTGTACGTCCAATCTACCAGGAAGCGCAGGTGTCGTGATGTACGAGACGACAACCGCGCGTGGTGATTCGACAACTGCGCTGGTCACACTGCGCGCCGGGGTAGGGCACGGAAGGCGATCATGGGCGGCCAGGCATGGGCGATGAACGCGCTCACGGAAAGCACATACAGCAGGCCGGCCAGCACCAGCAATGTTCATAACACCTTGCTTCAGCCGAGGACGGGCGATCAAAGGCCACTGCGAGTGGATCGTGGAGCGCGGCCAACGCCACGCCACCGTTGAGCGCCGCATAACACAGCCAGGCCAGGCGCTCGTTGCCGCGCGCCGCTGGCGTCGAGCCGCGGCAGAATCCAGAAGGCGACGCCGCACGCGAACTGTACCCTACTGGCTCGCCGAGTCTGCGATATCGCCGTGCAACCCAAGCACCTGCCGCGCACGTGCCACATCCAGTGGCCCATGGTCGAGAATGGCGACCCGGCCGGCTAGCTCCTGCACGTCGCCGAGGATATGCGAGGCTAGCAGCACGGTCTTGCCTGCGGCGTGCAGATCGCCAAGCAGCACCTTGAAGACCGCGATGCTCGGCGGGTCGAGGCTGACCGTCGGCTCGTCAAACACCAGGATGGGCGGGTCAGCGAGCAACGTCTGGGCCAAACCGAGCCGCTGGAGCATTCCGCCCGAGAGTACGCGCGCCGGGCGATCAGCGACCTCCTTTAGCTGCAGGAGTGCCATCGTCTCATTGATTCGCGCGGGCGGCAGATCGCGGATCTGCGCCAGAAAGGCCAGGTTCTCAGCGACGGTCAGGTTGCCATAGAGGATGGCGCGCTGTGGCAGATAGCCGACCTGGCGGCGCACCGCAACCTCATCGCGCCGCACGTCATGCCCGCCCACCCACACCTTTCCCGCCGTCGAGCGCACGAGGCCCAACATCATGCGGATGAGCGTGGTCTTGCCGGCCCCGTTCGGCCCGATCAGCGCCAGTGTCTCGCCCCGCGCCACCGCGAGCGAAAGGTCAGCGACGGCGACAGTGTCTCCGTAGCGCTTGTAGATGTGCTCGAATGCGCCGTTTGGTTGCGATACCTTCACCAAGTGCTGACACCAGCGCCGCAGCGACATTGGCCAGATGCCCATGCCACTCAGATCACTGCGCCCACCCGGCAACGGATTAGCTGCCGGGCACAGTTGCGAGGGGTATGAAATGACAACTTGCGCTATAATTTGAGGCAAATCGACCGCCGCTATTCGGCACAGAGTCAGGGCTATGGCTAGGCACAATACGGCCAACATCGAGGATCGCGTGGGGCTGCTGCAGAGCGTGAGCTTCTGCGCCGAGCTCCCCGAGGCGGCGCTGGCGGCGCTGGCAGCGATTGCCGTGCCGATCGAGCGCCCGGGCGGCTCGTTCATCCAATTCGAGGGCGACCCGGCCGAGGCGATGTATGTCCTGATCGATGGCCGCGTCAAGATCGCGCGGATCGGGTCGAACGGGCGCGAGCAGGTGCTGAACGTGATTCCACCTGGCGGCCATTTCAACACCGTGCCGATGTTCGATGGTGGCCCGTGCCCCGCTAACGCCGAGGCGCTCACCGATGTGACACTCCTGGCGCTGCCGCGCGATGCGATGCGGCGCGTGGTCGAGCAACACCCGCCGCTGGCGCTGGCGCTGCTGAAGGAGTTCACCGGCCGGCTGCGCCACTTGGTCAACCTGGTGGACGAGCTGGCGCTGCACACGGTGCAGGGGCGGATGGCTGGCCTGCTGCTGGATCAGGCCGAGGCGTCCGAGCGGGGCGAGCTGGTGCCGTCGCTCACGCAGGCCGAGATGGCGGCGCGGCTGGGCACCGTGCGCGAGATGGTCGGCCGCGCGCTCAAGACCTTCGAGGTGCTCGGCCTCATCCGGCTCGATCGCGGGCAGATCACCATCCTCGACCGCGCGGGGCTTGCCGCACAGCGCGAAGAATGACGTGGTTACCTGCTACAGTCTCGCAACGATCGCAAAGATGAGACATGATGAGGACAGCTTTGCAGTAAGCAGGAGTGAGCGATGAACGTCGGAGTCGTCGGCTTGGGTAATCTCGGCACGCAGAGCACTTAATCTACGCATTTATCAAGGATTTTGTCGACGAGCCGCGCGTATTATCGCCGCTGACTCAACAACTCGCCGATCAGCAGCGCAAACAGTGTTGCAGCGACGATGAGCAGTGCACCCCCGCTCAGCAGCACCACCTGCGCCAGCGGCAGGCCGCCCAAGATCGCGATCCAGCCTGCTGCTAGTAGCACGACGCCGCCGATCGCCAGCCAGGATTGGACCTCCGCGAGACGCGGCCAGCGCAACGGGCGACCCGTGAAGCGCGGCAGCATGTGGTAGGCCATCCCGTAGATCAGCAGCGTGGTCCAGCCCCACAGATTCAGACCGGCGTGCAGCGGCCGCAGCCAAGCGCCCGCCGTGCGATCTACTGCGAACCAGGCGCCCAGGCCTATCCCCAGCGCCAGAAAGACAAACGCGGCTTTTATGCAGCGGATACTCAAGCGGTTCATCGCGAACGCTCCTGCAATGTCACCTGGATCACCACAGCCTGAGCATAGGTGACCCGTAACGTCGGCCAGATCGTCCAGGCGAACAACCCGATCGCCAGCGCCATGAGCAGGCCGCCGAGCGTAAAGCCCCACCTCCAGCCAAACCCGAGCGCGGCTACCAGCAGCGCCAGCGCACTCACATGGCACAGCAGTTGTCGCCAGACCCACACCGGCCCGCGCGTGCCACGGCCGCTGAAGCGTGGCAGCACATGGTAGGCCACCCCAACGATCATGAGCATGACCCAGCCAAGCGTCGCCAGGTGTTCGGCGGCCAACACCCACGCGCCACCGACCCAGCCCGCGCGCGCCGCCAAGAGCACGAGCAGCGCCAGCGGTAGGCACAGCCCGGCCAGCTTGGTCGCCTGGGTGCCCGCGCGATCGACACGTGGCTGATCGGGGATCGGCGGCGGGAGCGGCCGATGCTGTCGCTGCTGCCCGCGCAGGAACAGCAACACGATGTTGACGACGAAGATCAGCGCTGCGATGAGCTGGAACAGCAGACCAGCTAGCTCGCCGCCGCGCCAACCCAGCAGCAGGCTTGTGGCCGCAAACACCACGCCCACACTGAACGCGGCCCAGTGTACCCAGATCAACTGGGGAAACGGAAAGTCACGAGCCGCGAATACCGGCATGGTGTGGTAGTTGACCGCGACAATCAGCGCCGTGATCCAGCCGAAGAGCGTGAGATGCACCATCGCCGTCCAGGCACCAGCCATGCCGAGTAGCGCAAGCAGGTGCAGCAGCGCCGCGCTCGGCAGCGCGATTAGGCCGGCAATCAGAAATGCGCGCGTGCTGCTGGTCATCGCGCTTGCTCTTGCACCGCTGCACGAAGCACCGCAAGCAGCTCATCCAGGTTGAGATTGTGGTGCTCGGCCGCCGTGCGGAGCGGCAGCGCCCCGCCGCAGCAGGTGTCGAGGCCGAAGCGCTGGAGCACCGGTAGCGCCTGTGGGTAGCGAGCGACGATCGCGTTGAGCGAGTCGGCCGCGTCGATAGTCCTATGGGTCGTATCGAGTGTCTGCATCTCTGATCCTCACAAAAGTAAAGTTAGGGATCTGGAAGTTATAAAGCATCCCAACGAGATGCGTAATGCGTCATGCGTAAAGGGCTTCTCACGCATCACGCATTACGCAAAGCAGGGATGAACCATAAGATCCGAGTCGCTTAAGCCATACGCTGATACTTTAGCAGGTGACCGGTGGCTCGGCTGCGACTTTTGTCTCAAACCGCTGCTACTCGTCGCC
>DATFXE010000169.1:0-2123 GCA_035258585.1 Roseiflexaceae bacterium
CAGCTGCCGGATCTGATCGGCGGGATTGGTGCGCCGGAAGCCGAGTGGGCCGAACTATCCGCGCGCGCGGTGCATGCCTACTATGCGGGGGATACCGAGCAGGCGCTCGAGTATGCGGAACAAGCCCGGCGGAATGCGCACGAGCAAAGCGATCGATTTACCCAAGCAGAAACAGCGATCCTGTTGGGGCACGCTCTGGCCCGCCTGAATCGGCTGGCCGAAGCGATGGCGGCGTATGGGCATGTGCTCACGCTGTTCGATCTGCCCGGCGCGACCCACCTGGTGGCCGAGGCCTGGGCCGGTCTGGCATCCGTCGCACTCGTTCAGAGTCAGTTGGCGCAGGCGCAGGCGTATATCGAAGATGTATTACAGGCTCTGGCCGCCCATCCCCACGCCGGCCTCGACGAGCCGTTTTTCATCTACCTCACCTGCTACCGCGTGCTGAAGGCGAATGGCGACCCGCGTGCCGCAACGGTGTTGCAGGCTGGACAGCGGCTGCTCCATGAGTACGCCGACCGCATCACGGACGAAGCGCTACGCCGATCGTTCCTGGAGAACGTGGCGGCGCATCACGAGCTGATGAGCGCTGCGGCAAAGGTCATCACTCTGGGTGCATCTGCGCCTGCCTAAGCCAGGGCCAATCGGCTATTGGGCGTATGGATACCACCATGCCTTCTTCTCCTGACTGAAGTCCCAATGCACATGCTTGGTCTCCAGAAACTCCTCCAGGCCCTCCTCGCCCAGCTCGCGCGCGCCGCCCGAGAACTTCATCCCGCCGAACGGCCCGGCGTCGTTGTCGGTCAGCGGGTCGTTGACCCAGCAGGTGCCGGCCTTGACCTCCTCGTAATACTGCTTGACCTTGCGCGGGTCGTTGGTGTAGAGGTTGGCGCCCAAGCCGTAGTCGCTATCGTTGGCCAGCGCGATCGCCTCGTCGAATGAGCGATAGCCCATGATCGGGATGGTCGGCCCGAAGGTCTCCTCGCGCACGATCCGAAACGAATGGTCGACGTTCGTCAGCACGGTTGGCTCGTAGAAGAAGCCGCGCTCGAACTGCGGCGGGCGCCGGCCGCCCACAAGGATGCGCGCGCCCTTCGAGCGAGCGTCTTCTACATGCTCCTCGACCTTGTGGCGGTAGCGGTCGCCGATCAGCGGCCCGATGTCGGTGGTTGGCTGCATGCCCGAGCCGAGCCGCAGCGTGCGCACATAATCCACCAGCCGATCGGTGAACAGCTTCAGGATGCTGTCATGCACATAGACGCGCTCGGTCGAGGTGCAGACCTGCCCGGCGTTGAGCAGCGCGGCCCAGGCCACGCCCGGAACGGCCACGTCCAGATCGGCGTCCTCGGCCACGATGAAGGCGTCCTTGCCGCCCAGCTCCAGGTGGGTCTTCTTAACGCGCTCGGCCGCCAGGCGCGCGATCTCGCGGCCGGTAGCGAATGAGCCGGTGAACGCGATCATATGCGTGTGCGGGCTAATCACCAGCTCACGCCCGACCGTGGCGCCGAAGCCGGTGATGATATTGACCACACCCGGCGGCAGGTGGTCGAAGATCTCTGCGAACAGCAGCGTGGTCAGCGGCGTCATCTCGCTGGGCTTGATGATTACCGTGTTGCCGGCCGCCAGCGCTGGCGCGACCTTCCAGGCCATCAGCAGGATGGGGTAGTTCCACGGTACGATCGCGGCGACCACGCCATAGGGCTCTTTCAGCACCAGCGCCAGCTGCGATGGCTCGATCGAGGGGATGACGCGTCCGCGGGTGTTGCGCTGCAGTTCGGCGTAATAGTCGAAGCAGGCCGCGCTCCAGCCCATCTCGTCACGGTTCTCTATAAGCGGCTTGCCGCCCTCGCGCGTCAGCAGCGTCGCCAGTTCCTCGCTGCGCTCGCGGATCTTGCGGGCCACTTCGTGCAGCAGCTCGGCCTTCTCGTGCGCGCTGACCTTGCGCCAGGTCTTGAAGGCTTCGTTCGCGGCGGCGATCGCTGTGCGCGCATCTTCCTCGTTGCCCATCGGCGCCTGGTCGATCACCTCCTCCGTCGCTGGGTCCTGCACAGCGAAATATTCGCCGGTAATGCTCGGAACGCGCTCGCCGTCGATCAACATGAGCTGGGACATGGGGAACCTCCATC
>DATFXE010000170.1:0-3900 GCA_035258585.1 Roseiflexaceae bacterium
GGTGATCTACGGCATTGTGCTCTTCATCGTGATCGCGGTTGCGGTGCTAATGGTCGTGGTGGAATTGCTCTACCCGCTGCTCGATCCGCGCATTCGCTACACCACCTAGAGGAAGCTGATGACAACGATTGCCATTCCCCAAACACAGCAGATCAAGCAACCCAGCCGGCTCACGCTTGTGTTGCGCTACCTGCGCCGCAACCCAAGCCTCGCGATTGGGTTGCTGATCGTGGTGCTGCTGATCGCCTTCACGGTGATCGGCCTGCTGACAATCAACCCAAAGAACGCCTACCCCCTCGCTGTCAGAAGCAAGCAGCCTCCCAGCCCGCAATACCCGCTCGGCACCGATTTCTTCGGGCGCGACATGCTGGCCGCGATGGTCGTAGGCATGTGGCAGACGGCGCTGATCGGCCTGCTGGCGGGCGGGGTCGGCACGTTGATCGGGGTGGTGCTCGGTTTCACCTCGGCCTATTTCGGCGGCCCGATCGATAGCTTGATCAAAGGCGTCTGCCAGATCTTGACGCCCATACCGGTGCTGCTGATCCAGGTGGTGATCGCCAGTTCGCTCGACAAACGCTCGGTCACGATATACACCATGGCGCTGATCGTGGTGCTGCTGGCCTGGATGGGGCCAACGCTGGTGATTCGCTCACAGGTACTGACGATGAAGGAGCGGCAGTTCGTCTCGGTCGCCAAACTTTCCGGCATGGGCAATATGGGCATCATCTTTGGCGAGATTCTGCCCAATTTGCTGCCGTTCATCGTCTCGGCGTTCGTGGTTCAGGTGTTCGCGGCCGTGTCCGCATCGTTCTACATCGCAGTGCTCGGCCTCGGCCCGCTGCGCGAGCCGCTGCTTGGCAATATCATCTGGGCGGCACAGGGCCAGGGCGCGTTCTTCAATGGCTGGTGGTGGTGGCCGGTGTGGCCGGCGCTGGCGCTGGCGCTCATCCTCGGGGCGCTCGCGCTGATCATCATGGGCCTGGACGAGTTCGCGAACCCGCGCGTGCGCAGATCGGAGTAAAGACTTCCATGAATCCCGTACTCCAAGTCACCGACTTACAGGTCTCCTACTACACCGACGCCGGGCGCGCCACAGCGTTGGACCGTGTCAACCTGACGCTAAAAGAAGGCGAAAAGCTGGGGCTGGTGGGCGAATCAGGCTCCGGCAAGAGCACCATGGCGCTGGCGATGATGCGCATGATCAAGCCGCCGGGCCGGATCGAGGGCGGGAAAGTGGTTGTCGGCGACACCGATATCACCGCGCTCTCGGAGGAGGAGATGCTCAAAGCGCGGCTGAGCAAGATCGCCTATATTCCTCAGGGCGCCATGAACTCGCTCAACCCGGTGATGCGCATCGGCGCCCAGATGATCGACGCGATCAAGGCCCACGACCCCAAGGCCGATAAATCCGATATGGATGAGCGCGCGATCGAGGCGCTCGAATCGGTCGAGCTCAAGCCGAATGTATTCAAAATGTACGCGCACGAGCTAAGCGGTGGCATGAAGCAGCGCGTATGTATCGCGATCGGCATTCTGCTCAAGCCGCAGGTCATTATCGCCGACGAGCCAACCAGCGCGCTGGACGTGGTGACCCAACGCCAGGTCATGGAGACGATCGACCGCGTGCAAGACAAGATCGGTGCGGCGGTGATTCTGATCGGCCACGATATGGGCTTGATGGCCCAGTTCGTAGATAAGGTGGCCGTGATGTATGCCGGGCGGCTGATGGAGCTGAGCAGCGTGCGCGAGATGTTCTCCGACCCAAAGCACCCATATGCCAAAGCGCTGATCCGTAGCCTGCCTAGCCTCGAAAACAAGGGCGTATTTCAGGGTATCCCTGGCCTGGCCCCTTCACTGCTGCAGCTGCCTGGCGGATGCGCGTTTCATCCGCGCTGCCCGCATGTTATGGAGGTGTGCCGAACCGTACGTCCGAGCCTCGATACGCTGCCCGGTGGGCGAAAAGTCGAATGCCATCTATATTCGGGAGGCGTGGCCAGCTTCGCCGAGTCCGTACAAGACAGCGATCAACGCCTATAAGCTTCAGTGCAAAATCAAGCTAGGTCTGCGGTTTTGGGGGAACCCTGGCGAACATCAGAAGCCCCAACCATGTATACAGGTCGAGAAAGGCGCAACAATGGCGGATCTGCTCGAATTCAAAAATGTCACCAAAGTGTACTCGCGCGGCGTGTTGTCCAAAACATCCACGACGGCGCTGAATAATGTCTCGCTGCAGCTTGACGAGAGCGAGCCGACAATCCTGACTGTCGCCGGCGAAAGCGGCAGCGGCAAGACGACCCTGGCGATGCTGCTGCTCGGCTTCATCTCGCCGACATCAGGCCAGATTCTCTACAAAGGCCAGGATATCAGCCGCCTCAAAGGCAACGACCGAATGACGTTCCGGCGTGAAGTGCAGGCGGTCTTCCAGGACCCATTCTCGGTGTTCAACCCATTCTACACGGTCGATCATTTGCTCTCAGTGCCGATCGAGCGCTTCAAACTGGCAAAATCCAAGAGCGAAGCGCGCGATAGAATGGCCGAGGCGCTGACCGCGGTTGGGCTGCGCCCGGATGAGATCCTGGGTCGCTTTCCGCACCAACTCTCCGGCGGGCAGCGCCAGCGCATCAACGTGGCGCGAGCGCTGGTGCTGCGGCCCAAGCTCCTGGTAGCCGACGAGCCAGTTTCGATGGTGGATGCCTCACTACGCGCCAATATCCTGGAAACGCTACGAACGCTGCAAAAGAACTATGGTGTTTCGATCATTTATATCACGCACGACCTGACGACCGCGTATCATATCGCCAAATCGATCATCGTGCTGTACCGCGGCGAGGTGATGGAGGCCGGCGATGTGGATATGGTGATCAAACAGCCGCAGCATCCCTACACACGCCTGCTGGTCGATTCGATCCCTTGGCCGGATCTGAGCCGGCGCTGGGGCGAGACCGAAATCAAAGCGAAAGAATCCGAATTATCCGATCAAAGTACGGGCTGCAAATTCATGGCGCGCTGCCCCTTCGCGATGGACAAGTGCCAGACACCGCCACCGCTGTTTCAGCTGAATGGGCATCAAGCGGCCTCGTGTTATCTCTACGAGCAGAACCCGCAAATCGCTCGCGAGCATTTGTCGGAATTACTGCCGGCGTGATACCACGTGTCGGGCTAAGAAAGCCGATACACAAATCCTGGCCCGCCCAAATACATCCCGCCGTCGACGTTCACGCACAGCCCGCCGGCATACACCAGCGGCTCGGTCACGTCCTCGGGCAGGCAGTGGCGGATAAAGCTGATCGGCGTGTGGCCGTGGATGATCTGGCGCCCGCCGAAATCGCGCAGGAACTGCGCGGCGCGCGCCGCGCCCTCGGCGTTCTCGTCGATGAATGCCTTGCGTTCGCTGAACTGGCTCAGCAGCCGATCCCAGGCCGCGGCGTCGTCGCCGTGCAGCAGTGCCTTGAAAGCCTGGTTGACTTCGGCGATCGAGCTGCCGTAGCTGCTGTACATGGTCGAGTCGGCGTGAATCAGCAGGTGATCGCCGACCCGCGCCATCGCGGGCAGATCCGAGAGCCAGGCCACATGCGCCGGAGTCAGCCGCTCCAGCTCCTCGTCGCTGCCGCCGTTGCGTCGCCAATCCCATAGGAAGGTGCCGCCCCATCCTGTACGCTGCTCGCCAAAGTGGAGCGCCGACAGGATCAGCGGCTCGTGGTTGCCGATCAGGGCGCGCACGCACCCGCCGACCTGCTCGGCCTCCTTTTGCAGGCGCATCACCAGATCGACCGACTCAATACCGCAGGGACCGCGGTCGAAGAAATCGCCAATGAACCAGACCAATGCCGCTCCGCCCGACCAATCCATCCGCTCGTTCACCAGTCCTGCGCCGCGCAGCAGCCCAACCAATTGTTCATA
>DATFXE010000171.1:0-12926 GCA_035258585.1 Roseiflexaceae bacterium
TTGCGCTCGCGGCAGATCAGCGGCCGAGGCCGGCGCGACCGCCGGCCGGCCGCCTTCGAGCGGGCACTGGCCGCCGCGCTGGCCGAGGAGCCACAAGCCGGCGGCGATCGACTGTGGCGGCGCGCGTGCGAGCTGCTTGGCCAGGATGGGGCTAAGCTCAGCCGCCGTACCGCCTACCGTATCCTCGCGCAGCTTCGCGCCGACCGCGACGACGAGGCGCCCGACAGCTTGCGCGGGGCAGTCCGAGCTGCTCTACCGCTCCTGCCCGAAGATCCGCCGCTGGCGCTGGCTGCCAGCGCGCTTGCCCAGCGCTTTCTGCCCGCCGATCTCGAGCCGCTGCCACGTGGGATGCTGCTCCAGCAAGCGCTGCGCGCTGCGCTCGACCACCTGCGCCCGGCCGGGCCGATCTCGACGATCGACCGGGGCTGGTGGCCGTACCTGATCTGTACCGGCGAATATGAGAATAGCCAGAGCCGCGCCGAGATCCAGGATGATCTGGCGCTGAGCGCCAGCACCTACAGTCGTGCCAAGCGCCAGGGTCTCGATCGGATCACGGTCGTCATACCGCGGATCATCGAGCGCATGATCGAATCGCCTGCCACGCTGGCTAGCCAGCGGCTACCGCGCACGCCCGATTTCGTCGGCCGGCGCGAGGAGCAATCATACTACGCCTGGCGACTGCAAACCGAGGGGCTGGCACATATCTGGGGGCTTCCGGGCAGCGGCAAGACCGCCTTAGCCGCCGAGCTGGCGGCCGATGGCCATCGCTATGGGCAGACAATTCTCTGGCATACCTGTCGCGCCGGCCGCGATTCGACGCTGCTGGGCATCATTCGCGGGCTGGCGCAGGCGCTGGCCGCCGCAGGCGACGACATGCTCTGGCGCGAATTACGCCAGGCGCCGCCGGAAGAGCTCGACCCGGCCGCGCTGCTGGAAGGGCTGCGCGAGCGGATGCTGCTGCGCCCGGCCGTGGTGGTCCTCGACGACGCTCATCATGCCGATGCCGAAGAGACCGATGCCCTGCTCGACGCGCTGGCCGACCTGGTGGCGCGCCGCTCCATCCGCCTGCTGCTGGTCGGGCGCGACCCAATCGAGAACGTGAGCTACTCGCCGCTGCCGGGCATGATCGAGCGCGAGGCGCAGCTGCTGTGGGCCGGCAGCCCGGCGCTGCCCGCCGATCAGTGGCGCGCGCTCTACGCCGCCACCGGCGGTATGCCTGAGCCAATTCGGCGCGCCGCCGCCACATACCGGCGCAGCGGCGACCTGGCCCGCCCGAACGACTGGCGCGACGAGGTCGACACGTGGGCGCGCGAGGCGATCTGGAGCAGGCTGGACGAGCACGAGCAGTGCGTGCTGGCCGCCGCATCGGGGCTGGAGGGGCATCCCTGGGGCGAGCGCCATGCGCTTGTCTGCGAAGCGCTCGGCACGCCTGTCGAGACGCTGAGGCCGCTGTTCCAGCGCGGCCTGCTGTACAACGATACCCAAACGGCGACAGCACGTTCCGATCAGGCCGAAGGCGAGCGCAGATCGGCCGTCACACTCTACGGCGCGCTGCGCAATATCGCCGCGGCACGGCTGCGCGAGGAGGAACAGCTGCGCGAGCGCGTGATCGCGCTGGCGGCCGAACTCCACAGCACGACTGAGTCCACGCCGCCGGAGCAGCTGGAACCCATCGCAGCGGCGGACCCGGCCGATCCCGCGCCACCGCCGATCTCTGCGGGAATGGAGTTGCTTGAGCGAGTACGCAACGCGCTGGAGGGCAGCGCGGTGTTCCTCCAGGAGCAAGGCGACGATCAGGCCGCGCATGAGCTGGCGGCTGAGCTGGCGGCGCTCCAGGCAGCCCTGCCGAACTTAGCGAGTCCGCGCCTCCCTTTCGCCCGGCAGGTCGCCGGCACAGCGGCGACCTGACGACTGATCGCGAAGCGCAGCCGAGCGATTAGAACCCTGGTAGAGAATTCCTCACGATCCACGAAGGCACACAAAAGAAAGCGGTTTATTTGTGTGCCTTTGTGTACCTTCGTGGATTCTCTACTGGTATTCCACTGGGCTTCGTAAAGCTCCATTCCCAATCGCCAGTCCCCAGACACCACATCCTACCTGCGATTCCGCTCCATCCAACCCACCGCATAATCGACCAGCGGGCGCTGTGGCAGCAGCAGCGCCGTGGCGTTGCCCACACGCCCGCGTCGCTCCAGGCCAGTCTCGCGCGCGAAATCCGCGCCGATGAACTCGAAGTCGGAATCGTCGATCCAGATATCCTGATAGGCAACCCACTGACGCTGCCCGCCGACAAGCAGCGGCGCATAGCGCGTTTCGTGCTGTTTGGCCGGGAACGTGGCGCGGTATTCGGCCAGGTGTATCGACGTGTTGTTGCCATGGCCCACACCCAGCAGCAGCACCCAGCCATCCAGATCGTAGATTCGCGCCAGCGGCGAGCCTTCGCCCAGGCCATACTCCAGCGCATGGTCGCCGGCAACGCGATCGGCGTAGCGGCCCCAGGCGGCGAAGGAATCCTGGGGATGCGCGCTGCGGCACACGCCTGGTTGCTTGCGGAACGTCTCGGGAATGGCGCCCATCTGGCGAGTTGGGGTCAGGTCGGGGTCATAGGCAGGCATGGTGTCGCGAATGATCTGCCACCATGCTTCCGGCACCGGCGGATGCTGCCAGAGCGCCGGGTCGGAAAGGCCGCCGGTGTGGGTGGGCATCACCAGCGTGCCATCCGCCCCCAGCAGCTGCTCCAGCGCCAGAATCACCGCCACCGGCCCGCCACAAACCCAGCCGAGCGCGCTCAGCGACGAGTGCAGCAGCACGGTCATACCCGGCGCGACGCCTAGCGCCGCAAAGTCGTGCAGCAGCGAGGGGATGGTGACCGGGCTGGCGGGATTTTGCTCAATGACAGTCGCTTCGGTCATCCGCTCATTCCTCCGCGTATGCCCCAACCTGCTCGATATACTCCAGCGACTGGTGGCGGAAGTAAGTGTTGTAGAGTTCGGCGTAGTGGCCACCCTGCCTCAGCAGCGATTGGTGCGTGCCCTCCTCGATGATCCGGCCTGATTTCATCACAATGATCCGATCGGCGTGGCGCACAGTCCACAGCCGGTGCGCGATCACAATGCTGGTGCGCGCGCGCATCACGACATCCAGCCCTTCCTGGATCTGCGCCTCGGTAAACGGATCGACGCTGGCGGTCGCCTCGTCCAGGATAAAGATCGACGGCCCCTGGAGCAGCACCCGCGCCAAGGCCACTAGCTGCCGCTGACCCAGCGAGAGCCGCGCACCGCGCTCGCCCACGTCAGTCTGCAAGCCCTGCGGCAGATCCTGAATCCACTCGCCGCCGCCGAGCTTGAGCGCGGCCAGCTCGACCTCGCCATCTGCCGCGTCGGGCCGGCCGTAGCGAATGTTCTCGGCCACTGTGCCTGCGAACAGGAACGGCACCTGCGGCACCAGACCCAGCTTACGGCGATACTGCCCCAGATCGAGCGTGCGAATATCACGCCCGTCGATCAGCACGCGTCCGCCCTGAAACTCGTAAAAGCGCATGATCAGCCGCGCCAGGCTCGATTTACCCGCGCCGGTATGCCCAACCACCGCGATCGTCTGGCCGGCGGGGATATCGAGCGAAAAATCAGGCAGAACCCAGGGGCTAGAGTCTAGAGGCTTGAGACTAGCAGCTGGTTCTCGAGTACTAGCCTCTAGCCTCAAGTCTCTAGCCTCTCGGTTGTAGCTGAACTGCACATGCTCAAACGTGATCCGGCCCGCGATACGCTCCACCGGCTCGCGACCAGTCTGGATCACCTTCGGCTCGGCGTCGATCAGCGCGAAGACACGCTCGCTCGCCGAGAGCCCTTGCTGGAACTGGCTCCAGAACGAGGCGATGCTGGTGAGCGGGAACAGGAAGATGCCCAGAGTCTGGACAAACAGGAACCATTCGCCGGTCGAAAGCGTGCCGGCCAGCGCACGCTGACCGCCATAATAGATAACCAGGGCGGTCGCGATACCACTGATGACGTCGAGTGTCGGGAAGATCGTGTTCAGCACCAGGCCGCGCATCAGCCGGACGCGATAGGCCAACCGGTTGGTCGCGCGAAAATCCTCGTAGATCGCGGCCTCCTGGCGGAAACTCTTGGCCACCGCGATGCCGCTGACGGTCTCCTGGATGACCGAGTTGACCTCGGCGGTGGCGCGCTGGCCGCGCTGGGTGGCCCAGCGCGCCACGCGCCGAAAGCTCAGCGCCGCAATGAACACGATCGGCGTGACCGCCAGCACCAGTAGCGCGAGGGTGCTATCGATGGCGAACAGCATAATGCTGATGATCAGCACCAGCAGGAACTGGCTCATGAGGTCGATCGTCAGCGTAACGACTGTCGAAAAATCCTGGGTATCGGATGTCACACGGCTGACGATCCGGCCCGAGGCGTACTGATCGTAGAACGAGAGATCGCGCTGCATCACCGCCGCGAAGGCATCCTCGCGCAGCGCCAGCACCACGGCGCCCACGGCGCGGGCCGAGAAACTCTGGCGGATGAAGTTGAACAGCCAGCCCAGCGAGCCCAGCACCAGCACAACCCCGCCGAGCGCCAGCGCCAGCTGCGCGGTCGGATTCCCTGCCAGCGCGTCGATCCCGCGCGAAATCACAAACGGGATGACCGTCTCCGTCAGAGAGGCCAGCACGACCATACCGGCCACCAGCGCCATCGTGCGGGCGTGCGGGCGGAAGTAGGCAGCGATCCGGCGCACCAGCGCGCGATCGCTGTAGGTCCGGTCGTATGACTCGGCCTCCAGGCCGTCGAGGACGAAACCCATCTATCCCTCCAGGTGACAGGTGGCAGTCGGCAGAAAGCAGTCGTCTTCCTTATTGGCGACTGCCTACTGGCGACTGCTGACTGGCGACTTCGTCTCGCTCATACCGTGCAAAGATTCTGCGGTACGCCTCGCTGGTCGCCATTAGCTCGTCGTGCGAGCCCTGCGCGACAAGCGCGCCGCGCCGCAGCACCAGGATGCGATCGGCCCAGCGGATCTGCGATATCCGGTGCGTGATCAGCAGCGTGGTACGGCCCTTCATGATCCGGCGCATCGCCCGCTGGATCTCATCCTCGGTGGCGCTATCGATCGCGCTGGTCGAGTCGTCCAGCACCAGGATGCGCGGGTCGGTCATGAAGGCGCGGGCGATCGCGATCCGCTGGCGCTGCCCGCCCGAGAGCGTTACTCCGCGCTCGCCAACCACGGTGTCATAGCCATCGGGGAAGGCCATGATGAAATCGTGCGCCTGGGCTGCCCGCGCGGCCTGCTCGATCTGCTGGCGGGTGGCGCTGCCGGGCGCGCCAAAGGCGATGTTCTCGCCGATAGTGCGCGAGAACAGGAAGATATCCTGCTCGATCGTCGAGATCTGCGAGCGCAGCGACTGCATGCTCCAATCGCGCACATCCACGCCGTCGATCAGCACGCGCCCAGCCGTGGCATCATAGATACGATTGACTAGCTTGGTCAGCGTGGTCTTACCCGAGCCGGTCTGCCCAACGATCGCGACTGTTTCGCCCGGCTTGGCGGTGAAGGTGATGTCCTTCAGGACCAAGGACGAAGGGCTAACGACCAAGGACGGTGGTGTGCCATTATCAGATGTATCGTTGCCAGATTCCAAACGCTTGCTTTCGTCCTTAGTCTTTGGTCCTTGGTCTCGGTAGGCGAAGCTGACATCCTCGAACACGATCTCGCCATCGATGGCCTGCGCCACACCTGCGGCGTTCTCGTCCAGCTCGGTTCGATCGTTGATCAGCGCCAGGATGCGCTCGGCGCCGGCGATGCCTAGTTGCACCAGCGAGAAGCTGAACAACGAGATGAAGGTTGGGAAGCGCAGCACACCCAGCAATCCCATGAACGCGACCACCTGGCCGATCGTCAGCGCGCCATTCAGAAACAGCAGCAGCGCATGGCCAAAGCCGAGGCCGAACATGATCCCAAACAGCAGCAGTGGCAGATAGCGGGCTTTGATCCGTCCTTCCTGGACGAACAGGTCGCGGTAGCCGCGCGCGTTCTCCGAAAACCGGCGCTGCTCCTCCTTTTCCTGGGCATAGCCCTTGACCACCTCGATGCCGGAGATCGCCTCGGCCAGGCGCGAATTGATCATGCCAAACTGCTCGCGTAGGGCGCCGGAGACCGGGTTCAGCGCCCGGCTGTAGCCGCGCAGCGCGAACACAAAGCAGAGCAGGAACAGCAGCGGCACGATCAGCAGCTCGACCCGCACCGTGGCAATGCCGATCAGCGGAACGATCGTAAACATGCCCGCGTCGACGATCAGCATCACGCCAGGGCTGATCATCAAGTTGAGCTGCTGCACATCGTTGGTCGCCCGCGCCATGATATCGCCGACCTGCTGCCGATTATGGAAGGTCTGGCTCTTGCCGAGCAGGCTGATGTACAACTCCTCGCGCGCGTCGCGCTCAAGGCGTTCGGCCAGCACCTGCACAGCCGAGATCTGAGCGATGCCAAATAGCCCGACCCCACAGCGCGCCGCCAGCACAAGCAGGGCCAGCCCTAGCAGCTCGGCCGCGCGCGCACCTGGCGTCGCGACAGCATCGAACGCGCGGCCGATCAGGATCGAGCCGCCGTTATACAGGGCGCTAGAGCAGATATTGCCAAGCAGTGTCAAGACCGGCAGCCACGGGTAGCGCAGGATGTGCGAGATGATCCAACGCACGGGCGAGCGACGGTCGTAGACATATTCGCCAGCGACGGTGAACTCACGTGCGGACACAAGCATACTCCATCTCAACGGAACCTCGGGTGACTCGGGTAGTATACTGTCGTTGGGGCATGTGCGCCTCGGCCATGAGAACGAATTTGCTGTTCATTCCTGGTCTAATGGTCCGAACGACTCGCGTACCAGCTCGTGCATATATTCGACCACTGCGATCAGGTCGCGCTGGCCGTGGCCGGCGGCGGTCGCGGCGGCGAACAGCGCCAGTGCAGCCGAACCGGTCGGCATGGGCACCCCGGCATCCTGCCCGGTCGCCACCATCGCCAGGAGATCCTTGCGCACGCCGGTCACGTCAAAGGCCACCTCGTGCGGCGCGCCGAGCAGCACCGGCGCCTTGCTGCGCAGGGCCGGCAGCGCCACCGGCGAATCAAGGTACAGGTCGAGCATCTGAGCGCGGTCGAGACCGAACTGGGCGCCCATGGCCATTGCCTCGGCCAGCCCAGCCCAGAAGATCGCCATCGGCATATTTAGCACCAGCTTCATCGTCGTGCCGCTGCCGCTTGGCCCAAGGTGGGCAAGTCGGCGGCACAACACTTCCAACACCGGCCTCGCGCGCTCTAGGTCTTCCGCCAACCCGCCGGCCATGCCTAACAGTTGGCCCTGGCGCGCCGGCTCCAGCGTACCCGACACGGGGGCGTCCAGCAGGCGTGCGCCGCGCGCCTCCACCAGCGGCCGCAGCGACTGGATCGTTGCCGTGCGAATGGTGCTCATCTCGACGAACAGTTTGCCGGCGCAATCTGCATCCAGCAGGCCGTGCTCGCCGCTATATATCTGCTCTACGGCCCGATCGTCGGTCAGGATGGTCAGAACGATATCCGATCGCTCGGCCAGCGCGGCCGGCGTGGCAGCCCAGGCAGCGCCACGCGCCAGCAGCTCCTCGGCCTTGGCGCGCGTACGATTGTATACTGTCATTGGAAAGCCAGCCGCCAGCAGCCGCGCCACCATCGCCTGGCCCATGCGGCCGAGGCCGGCGAAGCCGATTCGTTCCATCTGTATGCTCCTGTCTAGGGTGACGGGTGACAGGTGACGGGTGACGTGGCCGGCACCGTCACTCGTCACTCGTCACTTTGGCAACCCGGCGACGGCCGCCCGCAGCGCCTCAACATGCTCGGCCTCGTGATCGCGCAGCGCGGCGAGTAGATACTGGGGCAGCGTGCCCTCCCAGGTATCCCAGGGGTGCCTGCGCTCCAGCGTGGGCGCGTCCAGGCCACGTACATACGCCAGCAGTTCGGCGCGGGTGCGCTCCAGCTCCATGAGCTGCTCATCAGGCGTCAGCTCCTCGCGCTCGGCCACTTCCTCGGCATTGAAGCGATCCTCGTCCGCGATGCGCTGCCGCAAGTCCGCAGGCGTTGCGCCAGTGGCCAGGCGCACCGGCAGCGCCTGGACGACCCAGGCCTCCCAGGCGGCGATATGCGCCAGGACATTCTTGATCGACCATTCGCCAACCACGCCCTTGCGATCGAGGGCCGCCTCGTCCAGCCCGGCGAAGGCGCCGAGCAGCTCGGCGCGCGTGTCATTCAGCTGTGCCAGCGAGCGATCGAGTGTCTCCATGTGCCTCTCCTCTCGCTTCGGTCAGATAGCGCCACGGCAATGCTGATCGCAGACATTATAACCGCACCGCGCCGGATGGCAGTGGCATCTCGCCCTGAATAGCTCGGGCGCGGAACAACACCGAGCTTTTATGCACATATCCCAAACGCCTGCGCATGCGGTAGGGATGATATGAGCAGGGCCAGAAACCTTGTGATATCCACCACAACCGCGATCGTGGTAGTTACGCGTTTCATAGCTCCATACGGTAATACGCGCTGTAGTTGTACCGATTATGTGGGACACACATAGTTGGGCGGACCATCAATACCATACCTTGTGGATCGTATAACGAACGATATTCGAGGTATAATCTTGTAACGTATCAAAGATCTGCCACACTTATCGAGAACATGGAGGCAACTGATGGCGAATGAACGGATGTATCCCTGTCTCCCTTGCGGCAACCTCGACGAATCCATTGCCTTTTACGAGTCGCTTGGCTTCAAGCCAACCTATCGACAAACCCGCCCAAATCCCTACGCCGTCGTAGCCCTTGAGGAGATGCAGATTCATCTTTTTGGTATTGAGGGCTTCAATTCGGCAGACTCATATGGGAGCGTCATTATTGTCGTGCCTGATCCAGATGATCTGTATCGTACTTTTGCCGCTCGGCTACGCGAGATGTTTGGCAAGCTACCAACCGTCGGCATACCTCGGATACTACGGCCGCGCAAAAAATTTGGTACGGTATATGGCTTCAGCATAATAGACCCAGGCGGGAACTGGCTACGAATATTCAGGCTAGGCGATACTGTCTCGCAGCAGAAAGCCGAAGGATTGGCCGGGATTATGAACGTTGTGACACGGCTGGGCGATGCACATGGGGATGAGGCAATGGCGCTCAAAACCCTCGAAAACGGCCTCATACGCTTTTCAGATGCTGCAGCTATTGATCGTGTACGGGCGTATCTCTACAGAGCTGAACTGGCTGTTCGGACAAACAACCGCGAGCTGGCTCAGTCATCCCTTCAGGCAGCGCAGTCGCTTGAGCTAACGGATGATGAAAGGGCTGCTATTGCGGAGGAATTTGCACATGCGACGGAGCTTGTTACTCAAGAGTAAAGCGTAAAAGTGACGTTCTCTGCGCATACGCGGCGTTCAGCACGCGCACATCCACCAGCTATCATCTCTCGAACCGAACGACTGTCAGGTGGTTGACAGCTCTGCTATGATATCCATAGTCCGCTACTCCTCGCGTCTGCCCACCTAGATACCCATACCGATTTCTCGCCCCTGGCACCGCTATACCCAGCCTATCACGTCATGCACCCACACCGACGTGGTATGCGTTGATTCACGCTTCGCGCAATCTTATCCGCTACTCGACCAGTCACAGAAAGGAGTCGCTATGGATCGGAGTACGATCAGCCCATCTGGAGAGGGACCACGAGGCGTCGCGATGTCCACCGTCTGCATGCCTCGCGTTGTCATTACCGGCGGCCCGGGCGCGGGCAAGACGTCGCTGCTCGCGGAGCTTGCAGCAAGGGGCTATACCACCGTCGAAGAGTCCGCCCGGGCCATCATTGCAGAGCGGCTCGCAAGTGGTGCCAATCGTCGAGGGGACCCTCTCGCTTTCGCCCACGAAATCCTCCGTCGGGACATCGAGAAGTACTTCTGGCAGCAGCACACTTCCAACTGGGTCTTCTTTGATCGTGGGGTCATCGAAGCAATTGGCATGGTTCACGAGGCCTCAGCGCTTGGTGCACAAGAACTGAACGCCATGCTCTCCGCGTACCCGTTTTACTCTCTGGTGTTCATCTTGCCTCCCTGGGAGGCCATCTATACCAATGACGCAGAGCGTGACCAATCGTTTGCTGAGGCTGTCAGCGTCCACGCGAGGCTCGAGCAGTGGTATAGCTCGTGTGGCTACATCCTCCATGAAGTGCCTCACCTCCCAGTCCCGCAACGAGCAGACTATATTCTGCGAGTCCTCGCTGAAAGCGCGGCCTAAGCCTTCGCTCGATCGGACCTCCAACGGTTTGGCCGCGCGGCGCTTGTGGTTCATTTCATCATGCGCCACGCGGCCAAGCCGTCTCCGGCCGCTCAGCTCAAACGTTGGACGGCGGCTAATAGAGCTCGTGCTCGCGGGATTGCGCGACCTGTCCATCAACGTCATCGCCACCGTGGGGCGCGAGATCGATCCGGCGGAATTCGGGCCGCAACCAGCCAACATCCAGATCGCGCGATATATCCCCCAATCGGCGGTCCTACCGCATTGCGCTGCGGTTGTCTCGCACGGCGGCTCCGGCAGCGTGATCGGCGCGCTGGCGCATGGCCTGCCGATGGTCGTGATCCCGATGGGTGCTGATCAGCCACTGAACGCGGCGCGCTGTCACGACCTCGGCGTCGCGCGCGTCCTCGATGCAGTCGAGGCCACGCCAGGCACGGTGCGCGATGCTGTATCGACGGTGCTGACAGACTCAGCCTATCGGCGAGCTGCCGAACGCCTGCGCGATGAGATCGCCTCCCTGCCTGAGTATGCCGTCATGCTGCTCGAGCGCCTGGGAGCGGAGAAACGGCCACTCCTCTCAGCGTGAACCAACGCCCTCAGTAGTGCGTGATCACGCCGCTACGCACTACACACTACCACTACAACCAGACTTTAGACAAGGTTCGGTGTGGCCTTACGATATCGGCATTGAGAATCAGCGGTTTTCATCGTAGGGACACGATATATCGTGTCCCTACGATGAAAACATTGTAAACCATTGCATGGCATTGATCAATCCTTGTCTTACTTCCGAATGGGGGTTCGGGGGCCAGAGGCCCCCGAAAAACCCTATTCGGCGGGGGTGCGAGGGGCGGCAAAGCCACCCTCGCACCCCCGCTGAGGATGGAATCTGGAGCGCCAAGCCCTCCAGACCTCCCAACTCTTGTTGTAATACTATGAACTATGCAATTTCGTTCTTTATGCAGCACTCAGTAATGCAGAGCAGCTTTCTTCAGTTCCGCCATATCACATTCGAGCGCCGCGACGAAGCGCACGAGCTGATCGACAAGGCAGGATCGAGATCATCGGAACTAGGGCGCGCCTGGCTATGGTATACTATACCAGCACCAGCGTTCTGTTTTATCATAAGGCAGGCTCATGACCAATCGCCGCCCGTTACTTGCGTTGATCGACGGCCACGCACTGGCCTTTCGCGCTTTCCACGCGCTCTCTAAGGCCGGGCTGCGCGCCTCGAACGGCGAGCCGACCTACGCCGTGTTCGGCTTTACGTCGATCCTGCTGACCATGATTCACGAGCACCACCCACGCTATGTTGCGGTGGCCTTCGATGTCAGGCGTACCTTCCGCGACGACATGTACGCCGAGTACAAGGCCGGCCGCGGCGAGCCGCCCGGCGAGTTCCATTCACAGCTCGAGCGAATCAAGCAGCTCATTACGGCCTTCAATATTCCAATCTACACCGCCGATGGCTTCGAGGCCGACGACGTGATCGGCACGCTGGCGCGCCAGGCCACCGCCAGCGACGTCGATACGATGATCCTGACCGGCGATACCGACACGCTCCAGCTGGTGGACGACCACGTGCGGGTGCTGCTGGCCAACCCCTACGGCCAGAAGACCACTACCACGCTCTACGACGAGGATCAGGTGCGCGAGCGCTACAAAGGCCTTGCGCCGTCGCAGCTGGCCGACCTGCGCGGGCTGAAAGGCGACACCAGCGACAATATCCCCGGCGTTAAGGGCATCGCCGAGGCCGGCGCGATCGCGCTGCTCACCCAGTTCGGCACGGTCGAGAACCTGTACGATCACCTCGACGAGGCACCCAACCGCTTCAAGAAGGCGCTCGACGGCCAGCGCGAGATCGCCGAGTTCAGCAAGAAGATCGCCACGATCGTGTGCGACGTGCCAATCACGCTCGATCTCCGCGCGGCTGAGCTGCGCGACTACGATCGCAACGCAGTAATCGGGCTGTTCCACGAGCTGGAGTTCGGCGCCAGCATGGTCAAGCGTCTGCCCATCACAGGCGGCGGCGTGGAGACGGTCGATCTGCCCAGCATAGAGACTAGAGACTTGGGGCTTGAGGCTAGTGCTCCGGAGCAGGGCACTGCCAGCCTCCAGCCGCCAGCCGCCAGCCCCTCCGGTGGCCCCCAGCAGATGGCGATGTTCGACATTCCGGCCGCCCAGGCCGGCCGCGCCGGCGCGTTGGTCAGCCTGCCCGGCGCCGAGGAGCGCGCGCCGCTGGGCGAGTACCAGGCTGTCCGCACGCCAGAGCAGCTGCAAGCGCTGGTCGAGGCGCTCAGCGCCGCGCCAGGCTTCGCCTTCGACACCGAGACGCTCGGCACGCGCGCGCTGCAGGACGATAGCGTGGGTATTTCGATCGCGATTCGGCCCGGCGCGGCCTGGTACATCCCGTTCGGCCATCGCGAGGGCGAGCAGCTCCAGCGCGAGACGGTGCTGCGCGCGCTGCGGCCCTTTTTCGCCGACCCGAAGCTGCCGAAATACGGACACAACGCCAAGTTCGACGTCGAGGTGCTCGAGCGCGCCGGCGTGCCGGTCGAGGGCGTGGCCTTCGACACCATGCTGGCGGCGGCGCTGCTGGACAAGAAGAAGGGTCTGAAGGACCTGGCC
>DATFXE010000172.1:0-7884 GCA_035258585.1 Roseiflexaceae bacterium
ACGCCGCCGACGGTCAGCCCGCCGACGATATATTTCTGGAGCGAGAGATAGACGAGCGCCACCGGCAGCGCGATGATCAGCGCCATCGCCGTAAAGCGCGACCAGGGCGTCTGCGCGGCGTACTGGCCGACCATGCCGTACAGCGCCATCGAGAGCGTAAAGTTCTTCGGCTCGGTCAGGAATTGCCACGACAGGTAGAACTCGGTCCAGCCGCCCAGGAACACCAGGAACGCAGTTACCGCCAGCGCCGGCGTCGCAAGCGGCAGCACGATTCGCAGGAAGGTCTGGTTGCGCGTGGCGCCGTCGATCGTCGCGGCCTCCTCCAGCTCCTTCGGAATGGTATCCAGGTAGCCCTTCAAGTTCCAGATCGCGAACGGCAGCGCGCCCGACGTCATCGCTAGGCCCACGCCCAGGAGCGAGTTGCGCAAATTGAAGCCGCCGATCACCACGCGATTGAGTAGCACAAACAACGGTGCGATGCCCGCGACGGCCGGCAGCATGAGCACACCGAGCACTGCCAACATCAACTGCTCGCGGCCGCGGAAGCTCAGGCGCGAGAAGGCGTACGCGGCTGATACCGCGATTGCCAGCGCAAAGACTGTCACGCCGCCAGCCAGCAGGATCGTGTTGATCGCCAACCTGACAAACGACACCGGGTTGGTGGTCGGCTGCGTTAGCACCGCGCGGTAGGCCTCGAGCGTCGCGCCCTCGGGGATGAGTGAAGCCGGGCGATTGAGCGTACTCGGGTCGATCGAGCGGGCGACGACCCACAAGATGGGGTACAAGACAGTAAAGGTCAGAAACAGGCAGATCGCCTGGAGCAGCAGTTGCGTGCCCAGGCTTAGCGGCCGGCCCGACGACGTGCCGCGTACGCGCCGTCGCGTGGACCGGGTCGGAGCTGTGGGATTGAATGTCGCCATATCTCAGCCTCTTTCCAAGGTTACAAAGCGCCGGATGCACTTTTAGTCGGCGTAGCTCGCCGTGACCTTCGCCAGCCGGTTTGTGATCAGCGTCAGCACCAGCAGAATGATAAACATATAGACCGCGAACGCCGAAGCGACACCATAGAGCTGGTGTTCATTCACCAGGCGATAGGCCCAGGTTACCAGCAGCTCAGTGCGATGATCCGGCCCGCCGCCTGATAGGAAGTACGAGATATGGAATAGGTTAAAAGTTGTCACAAAGCCAAAGATTGCGAACGGTAGCATCGCCGGGCGCAGCATGGGCACGGTGATATTGAAGAACTGCTGCGTACCCGTGGCACCGTCGATCTCGGCCGCCTCGTAGAGCTCGCTAGGGATACTCTGGAGCGCGCCGGTGGCGACCACCGCGTTGAGCGGCCAACCCAACCAGATATTTGTGATCAGCATCGCATAGTAGGAGAGCGGCAGTGGGATCCAGGAGATCGGCAGATCGTACGAGTCGAGCCAGCGAATATGTACCGCTTGCGTCGATCCAAACCAGCTGGTGATCGTCGTCAGCAGCGTATTGATCGGGCCATAGTCGGCATCCCAAAGATTCTTCCAGACGGTGGCGACTATCAGGGCGGGAATGACGACCGGCAGAACGTAGATCGCGCGGTAGATTCGCTTGCCCCACAGCCCCTCGGTGTTAAGCAGCACGGCGATCAGCACGCCGAGCACCACGTGAATCACCACGTTGGATATAGCCCACCACAGGTCGAACGCTAGGGTACCCCAGAAGTTAAACCCGGTGAAGGGCATATTGTTGGTCAGAATGCGCGTGTAGTTGTTCAGACCGACGAACGTCGGCGGCGCGGAGTTGACACGAATATTTTTCAGGCCAAAATCGGTGAAGGACATGTAGATCTGGTAGACCAATGGATAGAACGTGATCACGCCCATGATGATCAGCGCAGGCAAGAGGTACATATAGGCCACGCGCGTAGACTCTGAGCGCTGCCAGAACGACCGTCGGGCCGCAGTCGGAGTTTTCGACTGTAAGTTGATTGTAGCCATGAAGCGCTCCTTGGTTAACGACCAGCGGTCGGGAAACTGACGCTACACTGAGGAGCCATGCGGCCGTGCGCCATATCACAGTGTTCCCGATCTACAACAGATTTTGGTGGTCATGCCTGGGAGGTCAGCCGGACAGCATGTCGCCAAAGAGCTTCGTTGAAGGATTATGTCGCTGCACCCGCGTAATGACCTCTAGCGCGAACTAAGCCGCGCCGATCGAAGGTTGGATGCGCTGTGTGCCGCTCCGGGTGAATAGCACAAGCCGTCGGCGCTGCGCAAAATATTCCCACCGCGGGCGCCGGCCAGGCCGGCGCCCGCGCGCGCTCCTTACTTGCCGTTTGCCTTATCCATCGCCGCACACGCATCCTTGGATGCCTGCGCCGGGTCGGTGCCCTTCTCGATCACATTGCTCACTGCGTCGCCGAAGTTGCCCCAGAAGTTATCCAGCTCCTTAACCTGCGGGCGCGGGTAGCCGGTCGCAGCCGCGGTGGCGAAGCCGTTGGTTACGGCATCCTTAATATGGATGGTCTTGTCAGCCGGAACGTGGCCGGCGACGTCGACATAGACCTGCTCGGAGGCCGGGCTTGTCAAGTACAGGCCCAGCGCCACGGCGCCATCGACGTTCTTGGTGTTAACGTTGATGTAGAAGCCGTCGGTGCCGGTCAGCGGGCCGGCCGGGCCTTTCGGGCCAGCCGGCGCCGGCGCGACGGCGACCTTGTCGCCCAGGCTCTTCTTGTAGTTGCCGGTGGCCCATGGGCCATTGATGATCGCGTCGACCTTGCCGGTCTGGAAGGCGTCGTCAGCCTTTCCGCCGTCGGTAAAGAACTCCGCACCGGCTGCTTTCAGGTCCTTCAAGTACGCCATCGCCTGGCCGAAGGCCGGGTCGAGCGCGCATTTGCCGGCGTCGTCGACGATCTTGCCGCCGAAGCCGGTGAAAAACGGCACGTTGTGGTAGGCGTTCTGGTTCAAGGCGATCTTCATGCCGCCTTTGACCGCTGCCAGCAGCTCGTCAGTTGTCTTCGGCGCGGCCTTGACCTTGTCGCTGTTGTAGAACAGCGCTACGGCCTTGAGCGACTCGGGCACGCAGTACAGCTTGCCCTCGACCTTGCAGCCATCGACCGCCACCGGCAAAAGGTTGTCGGTGTGGCCCTTCATCTGGTCGTCGAGCGCCATCAGCAGGCCGGCGCGAACCTCGGAACCCAGGCTATCGTTCGGGGCGATAAACATGTCTGGGCCGCCGCCAGTCGCGGATTCGGTCTCGAACTTCTTGAAGATTTGATCGAACGGAACCTCGAGCACGGTGATCTTGGCGTCGGGATTATCGGCCTTGGCCTTGTCGATCAGCTGGTTGATCGCCGTCTCCTCGGCACCGCCGGCGCCATAGGCGTGCCACAGCGTGACTTCGCCGGTGATCTTCGGGCCGGCCGTCGCGCCGCCGGCCGCTGGGGCTGCGGTGGGCTCGGCTATCGCCGTCGGAGCTTCGGCCGCCGGTGCCGCCGTTGGTGCCGCCGCGGGCGCCGGTGCCGCTGTTGGTGCCGCCGCGGGCGCCGGCGCGGCCGTTGGGGCGGTGCTGGCGCCGCCGCCGCAGGCCGCCAGCAGGAGGGCCAGCAATGTCAGCGCGCCGAAGAGTTTGAGCAGTCGAGGCATACCTGTTTGCTCCTTTGCTATTCTTGGGATCTGCTAACGATAGGCATTCCATCCATTCATCAGCAGGACCTACGCGGTGGTGGGGTTTGGGGAGGCTCTGCCTCGCCAAGATCTTCTTTTTTTCTCGCCCACTGCGGTGGCCGGGTACCCTCTGGGTGTCGCCGCAGTGGGCGAGAAGACAAGATACTTGGAGGGGCACCCAGAGGGTAGGCGGGCCCTCCAAACCTCCCGCTCTGAGGCGACCGCGTAAGTCCTGTCATCAGGTGACAGTTGGATGGACATGTGCATGTGGATGCGTGAGGCCATCCATCATCGCATATGTTTTGTGAAACCACCCCCCTTCTATGAGTTAACACGAGTTACGCAGTGGTGGGGTTTGGGGAGGCTCTGCCTCGCCAAGATCTTCTTTTTCTGGCGAACGTAGGCGACAGAGCCGTCTACGTTCGCCAGAAAAAAGCTTCTAGGAGGGCCGGGTACCCTCTGGGTGCCCCTCCAAACCTCCCCGCAATCGACGACCGCGTACGTCGTGTGAGTTAGGTGTTGAGAGTGAAGAGATATGTGTCAGCAGCGGCACAGTAGGTATCAACTTTGAACTTTGAATTCTTAACTGGCGAGCGCGAGTGCCGGCACGCTATAGGCATGTTGCACCACGATCGAGACGGCGCCGATCGCTACGACGTCGGCTCCCAGCTGGGCCGGGCACGATCTCGACCTGCTCGATCGCCGCTGCCAGGCCACACCGCCGCATCACTCTGCGCAGCGGGCCGAGCAACAGATCGCCGGCTTGGGCCAGCTCGCCGCCGATCACGACACAGCCGGGGTTGGTCATGTTCAAAATATTTGCGACCGCCACGCCCAGATACTCGCCGGCTGTCTCGATCAGCGCGGCCGCTTGGCTCTGGCCAGCTCGCGCCAGGCCGATCAGATCGGCGGCTTGCCGCGCCGGCAGGCCGATCGCCCTGGAGCGGCTGAGCAGCGCCGGCATCCCCGCGACCGCCTCGAGGCATCCATAGGCGCCACAGCGGCAGGCCGGCCCATCTTCTTCGACCAACAGGTGCCCAATCTCGCCGGCCGAGCCGATTTCGCCGCGGTACAGCCGCCCGTCGAGGATCAACCCGCAGCCAATGCCGGCGCCGCCCAGATAGATGTAGGCCACGTTGAAGCGCGCGCGCCGCGCCCCAGTAATGCTCGGCCAGCGCTCCCAGATTGGCGTCGTTTTCGACAAAGACCCGCAGGCCCAGCGCGTCTTCGAGTAGCACACGCAGTGGAACGTCGTGCCAGCCTGGCATCGTCGGCGGCATCATCGGCCGGCCGTTGGCGAAGGCCAGCGGCCTGGGCACGCCGACGCCGGCGCCGACGATCGCCCCACGCGCGATCCGCTCGCTTGCCAGCAACTCGGCCAACAGCGCCACCACCTGCGGCAGGCACACCTCCGGCCCGGCCGCAATCTCGAAGCTACACCGGGCGCGGCGCAGCACATTTGCCGCCAGGTCGGTCAGCAAAACGGTCAGCGTGGTATTGCCGAGCTCGATCCCGACCACGAACGCCGATTGATAATTGAACTCGATCAAGATCGGTCGCCGGCCGCCGTTCGAATCGCCAATGCCGGTCTCACGCACCAGGCCCGCCGTCAGCAGATTCGCGATAATGCTTGAGATAGTCGATCGACTCAGGTTACTGCGCCGCGCCAGCTCGGCCCGCGAGATCGGCCCTTCCTGGCGCAGCAGCCCTAGCACGATACGTTCGTTCAGCTCACGCATCAAGGAAAGATCTGCTGGCTGTGAATCGGACATGCGCGACCTTTGCGTTGCCGTAGACGTGGCCAGGATGAAGCGCCAGAAACAATAGTTAAATCGGTTTAGTAAGGGTGATGGCGCCGATGCTATCACAGCCTGAAATGTTTGTCAAGAGAGCAAACAAATACCTATTGGACAGATGCCGAGTCTTTTCGTACAATGCGTCGGTATAGAGACCGATGAAGGACGAGCGACGCCAACGTTGGAACGTTCACACGTTCAGACGTTCAAACGTTCGTCCTTTGTCCTGATCAGAGACGCTTCCTGCAACCAGCAGCGTCTGGACAAAGGCATATCAAGGAGGCCCTGTGACCATTACGACTGCCGACCTGCTCTTTACGCCGATTCCTGTGCGGATCAGCCGTCTGCGCGAGCTGGCGTTCAACATCTGGTGGAGCTGGCACCCCGAAGCCCAAGAGCTCTATCGCCAGATCGAGCCGGAGCTGTGGGAGCAGGATTATCACAACCCTGTCGATTTTCTGCGTGATGTCCGCGAGCGCCGGCTGGTGGCCGCCGCCGAGGATGCCGCCTATTTGCAGCAATACGATCAGGTGATGAGTAGCTTCGACCGCTATGTCGATGCCAAGGACACCTGGTTCGCGCGAACATACCCCGATGCGCAGAGCACCACGATCGCCTATTTCTCGGCCGAGTTTGGCCTGCACGAGTCGCTGCCGATCTACTCGGGTGGCCTGGGCGTGCTAGCCGGCGATCACGCCAAGGAAGCCAGCGACCTGGGGCTGCCGTTTGTGGCGGTCGGTTTTCTCTACCCGCAGGGCTATTTCCGCCAGCGCCTGGACGCCAGCGGTTGGCAGGAGGCGATCTATTCCAAGCTGGACTTCGCCGATGTGGCCGCCTCGCCGGCGCTCACGCCCGATGGCCACGAGGTCGTGGTCGAGGTTGAGCTGCCGGGCCGCACGATCTATGCAAAGGTGTACCGCATCCAGGTCGCGCGCATTCCGCTGTTCTTGATGGACACCGATATCCACCCCAATAGCCCGCAGGATCGCGAGCTGTCGGCACGGCTCTACGGCGGCGATCAGGAGATGCGCGTAGCGCAGGAGATCGTGCTAGGCATTGGCGGGGTGCGCGCGCTGCGCCAGATGGACATCAACCCCACCGTCTGGCATATGAACGAGGGCCACTCGGCCTTCCTGGTGCTGGAACTGGCGCGCGAGCAGGTGCTCAAGGGCACGCCCTTTGCCGAGGCGATCGAGCAGATCCGGTCCCACTCGGTCTTCACCACCCACACACCGGTGCCGGCCGGCAACGATGCCTTCCCGCTGCCGCTGATCGAGAAGTATTTCTGGCAGTACTGGTCGCAGCTCGGGCTGAACCGCGATGAGTTCGTGAATGTGGCGATGCAGCAACAGAGCTGGGGCCCGACCTTCGCGATGACTGTGCTGGCGCTGAAAGCATCCGACCGGCACAACGGCGTGAGCAAGCTGCATGGCCATGTCGCCCGTGGCATGTGGCAGTGGCTCTACGATGGCAAGAGCCAGGATGAGGTGCCGATCACCTCGATCACCAATGGTGTCCATACCGCCACCTGGCTGGCGCCCGAAATGCGGCGCCTGTTCGAAGCCTACATGGGCAAGGACTGGGAAGATCACATTGACGATGTGGCGTTATGGCAGAAGATCACCGAGATCCCCGACGAAGTATTCTGGGAGACTCGCCAGTCGCTGAAGAAGCAGCTGGTTGCGTTCGCGCGCGAGCGCACCCGCGCCCGGCACCTGCGCCTCGGCACGCCACCGGCAGTCTGGCCGGTGCTGGATGAGAACGCCTTTACGATCGGGTTCGCGCGCCGCTTCGCGACCTACAAGCGCGCGACGCTGCTATTCAAGGATCAGGAGCGGCTAAAGGCGATACTGAACCGCTGGGATAGGCCGGTGCAGATTATCTTTGCCGGCAAGGCCCACCCGGCCGACGACCCCGGCAAGCTGCTCATCCAGCAGGTCTACCAGATGTCGCAGCAGCCCGGCTTTATCGGCAAAATTCTGTTCATCGAAGAGTACGACATGTGTGTCGCGCGCGCGCTGGTGCAGGGCGTGGATGTCTGGCTGAACACGCCGCGCCGGCCGTATGAAGCCAGCGGCACCAGCGGCCAGAAGGCCAGCCTGAATGGCGCGCCGAACCTGAGCATCCTGGATGGCTGGTGGCCCGAGGCCTACAACGGCCACAACGGATGGGCGATCGGCGAGGAGCGCGAGTACTCCAACCTCGACGAGCAAGATTGGAACGACTCGCAGCACCTGTACCGGCTGCTAGAGAACGAGGTGCTGCCGCCGTTCTACGAGCGTGGCAGCGACGGCGTGCCGCACAATTGGACGACCATCAGCAAGGAAGCTATCGCCACGGTCGCTCCGGTCTTCAGCACCCGGCGCATGGTCAAGGAATACACGACCAGGCTGTATATGCCGGCCGCCGGCGTTCCTGACAAGGTGAAAAGATAACAAGAT